>NZ_JBNCAB010000018.1:0-102409 GCF_049805555.1 Burkholderia sp. DN3021
CCCCGCGCGTGAGCTCCGACACCGCCACCCACGTGCCCGCCCGACGGCTGAATTTAATCTTGTACGCTTGCTGGTTCATCGCTTTGTTCCCTAAAGACATTCAGGGCGCCCCCGCCCATTCCGATAACCAGCATTCTCGGGAAGCGCGCCTCCCAATACCACTCAACATTTGTTAAATCGCGACCAGGTCCTTCGACTATTTAATATCAAGCGCCAATCCACCGGCCCCCGAGCTGTGGCATCAAGACCCGGATGAGCGATTCAAAAATGCCTCAAACAGGGCAATCGCATAACGGGGCATTAGCAATCAAGGGCTTACGGGAGAGGTGTAAGCTGAATCGATTCAAGCGTTTACTTCTATCTCTCGCGGAGGCATCGGATGGAGAAAGCGCAGCCTCCGAGCATTGCAGACGCGTTTGGCGATTTTTTACGAGACCCACGCAGCCGGACACCTGCTCACGAGTTGACGTCCATGCTGCTGATCGCGTTGTGCGCCATTCTGTCTGGCGCGGATAGTTGGGGGGGCGATTCAGGTTCGGGGCGAGAAAAAGCTGGCGTGGCTGCGCCGCCATACGCTACTGCCACATGGCATTGCGTCACACGGCACCTTCGGCCGGGTGTTCGCGGCGTTCAATGCGCGCCAGTTCGAAGTCTGTTTTATGTGCTGGATGAGCCCGCTGTTGCCTCCCGCACGGCCGACAAAAGCAATGAGATCAAGGCAATCCCGGAATTGCTCGACGCGTTGCTGCTCAAGGGGGCGATCGACGCGATGGGCTGCCAGCAGGCAATCGCCCGACAGATCGTCGAGAACGGTGCCGACTACGTGCTGGCGGTCAAGGAAAATCAGCCGAGCTTGCTGGCGGAGATCCGCTCCAGTCTTGAAGCGATCGAGCGCTTGCCTGCTGATGATCGGGCAGTCTGCGCCAACGAGTTTCGAGAAGTCGAGAAGGATCATGGTCGGATCGAAACGCGTCGCTGCATAGTCAGCGACTTGCTGAGCAAATGGCGTCCGGTCGCGCTCTGGCCGGGTATGCGCTCGATCGCGATGGTCGAGTCCATACGCGAGATCGGTGACACGGTGTCGGTCGAGTGCCGCTATTACGTGAGCAGCCTGCCGCCTGATGCGGCACGCATCGCGCATGCCGTGCGCTCGCATTGGCGTATCGAGAATTCGATGCACTGGGTGCTCGATGTCGCGTTCGGCGAAGATCAGTGTCGGGTGCGGGTCGACAACGCGGCGCAGAACTTCGCCATCCTGCGTCGAATCACCATGAACCTGCTGCGGCGCGATACGTCGACCAAGGCCGGCATCAAGATTCGACGCTTGAAGGCCGCCACCAGTGACCCTTACCGCACCGAACTCCTTGGCTGGTAAGGCTCTTCATGCGATTGCCCTGGCGATTGCGAATGCACCTGACGATTGTTGATCCTCATGCAACCCGATCCTGCCTATCATTGACAGTAACGATCGGTCGGGGTGAAAGGACCGGTAGATCGTGGGTCGTGGTTTGTTGAACTACCTCTCTGTCTCCTCCTCGTTGACGCCGGACATGTGTCCGGCGTTTTTTTTGCTGAGAAGGCACGACCAGGGCTGGTCTGCAACTGGACATGCACGACAAGGCGCGAACAGGGCACGGTCTGTCGGCTCAAGATTGTCGCGGAGCACCGTCGATCCCGCGCGCCGCGTCATGTTCAGCTTCGATCGTCTTGCCACGCTCTGGCCCCTCAGGCTCTGAACGGTTATTTGATGAAACGAAGCCTATCCGTATTGACTATGGTCGTATGCGTTCTGCTTGGGTTTTGCGGGGGAAGGATGTTTGAGCGCTTTGCCTATGACGATGCATGTCTGGACCTGGGAGGAGGGCAACTTCCCAATGGCTATCCGATCTGCGTAATAGAGAAACCTGGCGCACATGAATAAGCTGCGCTGTTGGCGGGCAGAGAGGAGAGGCGCGCCCCGTGCCCCGCTCGGCGCTGGGACCGCCCCTTCCCGTGTTGGCTTGCATCGCAACAAATTGAATGCATTTCGTAATGTTTATGTATACATTTTTAAATATTTGGATAGAATGCTCAAACCCCTTGGTCAGGGCCTTGGCCGTGCCGCTTGCATGCGAGTGGCACGGCGACCGGGCGGTACGCGATCGCATCAAGTGCTCTTCGGTTGCCCTGTTTTTTTGGCGGCTCGCCTGGATGAAACGTTCTGCCACGCGATCGCCTTCGTTGGTCAAGCTGCGCTTCTGGGACGACCGATTTTGGCGCCTCGTGCACGAGCCGCGGCCATCCCCGCACGCGTGCGCTCGCTAATCAGGGAGCGCTCGAACTCAGCAAGCGCCGCGATCAGGTGAAACATCAACATGCCCGTCGGCGATCGCGTATCGATGCTCTCGGTCAGCGAAACAAACTCCACGTTACGCTTTCCTAAACCGCCGACCACCTCCACCAGATGACCCAGCGATCGTCCAAGTCGATCAAGACGCCATACGACCAGGGTATCGCCCGCCTGCACACCACTCAGCGCTTCATGTAGCCCAGCTCGATCGAATCGCGACCCGGAAGCCCCATGGTCCGATAGGATCTTGTCACATCCCGCGGCCTGTAGGGCCAAGAGCTGCAGATCCAGACTTTGTTCCTCTGTTGATACCCGAGCATAGCCGATCTTCATGTTCGACTCTGTTTAGTATTACGAATCCTTGACATCAATTATTCCGCAGACGGAATCAATAAAAACAAAATATATTAAGATTGAGAGAACACAAACTAGATCTTTACCGATTTACATGCGCCCCTCCTTCCTGTAGCACCATGCAAAACCCAAACAACAGTCTTTCATTCGCGTACGAGTCGCATTCCGCTTCCACCTCTCAGAGACGTTGTTTGGGCGCCGCTATCGCGTGCTTCCCGACTGTCAATCGGCCTGGTCCCAAGAAGATCGGTGAGCGTTTTCGGGAGCCGCAGTTCATACTCCCAACGCCCGATTGAGCTGCCAGCCATACTCGAACGTCTCGTTCTCCGGCCGCCGCTCGGCCAGCTCGATGTAGAACACTGACTGCTGCGCGGCAATCATCCCCAGCAGCACGCCATGCCCCTCTGCGCCGCGCACCTGCAGGAACGCCTTCAACGCTGCGATCGTCATCGGGCCAACGCGGCCATCAGTCGAGATGTCCGGGAACGTCTTTTCGTTCTGATTCAGCACGTTCAGCGCACGCTGCAGGAACTTCACGCCCGTCACGGGCCCCGCATTCACGCCGATGTCGAACAGCTTCTCGGCCAGCCTCGATGAGATGGCCTCGAGCTCGTCAAACCTCGGCCCTCGCCAGTAGCGCGCCTCGTAGATCGCTACGGCCATCGCCCGCGGCAACGCCTGCATCGGCCCCGTATAGCCGCTCGTGCGCGCCTGCGCCGCCGTCACTCCCCACATGGTTCCCTCGCACTTGCCGAGATACCAGTTCCCACGATCGTTCGGATCGTCCGAGAACCCGCCTTCGCACCCGATCAACGCCTCAATTTTCGACATCGTCTTCATCTCATTTCTCCCCAAACAGCCGTTTTGCATGACGGCGCAGCAGCGCTTCGAGGGACTGCGATCCCACAATGCCGAGCGCACTCCCGAGACCTAGCAGCGCGATCGGCGGCAGATCGGGGATCTGCAACAGCGCGATGCCGGCCACCATCGACGTGGCGGATCCCAACATCGCTCGCCCGGCCACCAGCCGAAACGTCAGTTGTTCACCGCCCACCAACACCTTCGCAATGCCAATCAGTCCGCCCATCATGATCAGCTCCAGAATCGTCTTTTCGTGGTCTTGCATCGGTTCCCCTTGCCCGATAAGAAGAAAGGCCGCTCCGGTTGCCCGTGAGCGGCCTTCAAATAACAGTGCGCGGCGTTACTTCGGCGCCGGCACCACCAGATCGATCTTCTTGCCCTTCTTCTTCCCGTGTCCGACCTTCGCTTTCCCCTTGTTCCCTCCATTCAAAGTCACGACCGTGACCCACCCGCGCGATGCGAACGTATGTTCGACCGACTCGATCAAAAACTCCCCGTCCACACCAGACTTGAATCCCTTCAGCGCGATCGTCTTTTCCGCCGACAGATCCGACCGGCCGCGCATCGTGAGCCGGCTCGTCGACGTGTGCCGATTGAGCGTCGCCAAGCGTGACGCCGCGCCCGCTTTCGCAGCCTCCGGACTCGCGAACGCATGCCGCTCCGTATGCACCGCAGACGCACCTGGCGGCGCATCCGGATTCGGAATCGTGAGATCGATCTTCTTGCCCGTCTTGCGGTTGTGCACCTTCGTGCGAACGGCCGCGAAGCTCGCACGATCCGGAAAGTTGATGTCGTAATCGATCAGGTCGCCGGGCGCGAGCGTGACGATCGGCAGCGGCTTGCCGCTCGCGCTCCTGCCGCCGCCGCGTGGCAGCACGATCAGCTTGCCGGCCTTCACGGTCGCCGTCGCACCGTACAGGCGAGCCACGCGCGTGATGAAGTGCAGATCACTCTCGCCGAACTGATCGATGCGCGGCACGACGACGTCGACGTCGCACACGGCGACCATTTGTTACGGCGCGCGACGTCGCCGACGATGTCGGCCAGCTTCGCATTCGACCAGCTCCCGTATCGCTGCGTTTTCGACGTCGCGCGCATGTTCGCGGGCTTGCCTCGGATCACGACGCTGGCCGGCGGGCCGCGCAATCCGACCTCGTCGACCGCGTACTCACCGAGCATCGATAGCCCCTCTGGTGCCCAACCGATCGACACCTTCAGCGTCGCGCCCTTCGGCGGAAACGCGATCCGGCCGTCGCGATCGTCGAGCGTGATCGTGCACTCGTCTGCGTCTAGACCGGGTTTGTCGACCGCACGGATCTCCAGCACGCGGTCCTGAATGACCTTGGTCACATCAGAGCCGTTCGCGACGACCTGAAAAATCGCTTCCATCGCACCTCGCTATGTCCAGAGCTGGACCGATTCAACACGCGGCGCATCGAGATCCGGCAGCAGGATCTCGACGCCGGCCGGGAACGGCTGCGGCCGAGCCGCCAGCCCCGGATTCGCGTCGTACACGGCTTCGACCGTTCCCTGCAACGTGCCGTAGTACCGAAAGCAAAGCGTGTCGAGCACGTCGCCGTCAGACGTTCTTAAAGTCTTCGCCATAGCGGCCGAACTCCACCGAAAAAGTTTGCTTGCGCGGCATGCCGTCGACGAGCAGCGCGTCCTGCTCCTCCTCGATCGACTGCAATAGCCACCGGCCGAGCACCTCGCCGTCGCCCGTTGTGAGCTGCACGGGCTTCATGCGCCCGCCGATCGCCCGCAGCCGGTTGATCTGCTTCGTACCGGCCCCAAGCGACGGGAACACGACGCCCGACAGCGTGATCGTCTCGCCCCCTTCGCTGACCGCCTGCAGCGCCTCCTGACGGTTCAGACGCTCCTGCGATGCCACGCGATACCGCGTCGCCCGCCGCAGCTTGTCGTGAGCGGCCGTCGACAGGTTGAAGTGGAACGCGTCGCCCGCGTCGGTCGTGATCGACATCAGGTGCGGCGTGCCCGACGTCGCGCCGTCGACCAGTCCGGACAACATCGAGCCGACACCAGTCGACTTGATGACGTCCATAACCGCCGAGTCCTTCAGACCGACCGCCGCGTTGAACTGATTCCACGCCCCGCCGAGCGCCGACTTCACGCTGTCAGCGGCAGCCTGCACAAGGGGGAAATTCGAGCCGTCGACCGCCTTCAGAATCGAGCCGATCGACGCCTGCGTCGCGTTGAAGCTGCGCAGCACTGCGCCGACCTGCGGGAACAGATCGCCGGCCACCGCGAGCGCCCCCTTCGCACCCGTCAACAGCTCGGCCACGCTGCTCAGATTGCCGGTCGCGAGACGTTGCAGCACGTCGACCGTCGACATGCTCGCCGCGCGATTCCGATCGAATATGCGGACCATCTGCCGCACGCGCTCGGTCGCGATCCCGGCCTGCGTTGCCGCTCTCGTGATCTGTCGAATCACATCCATTGCGCCCTCCCGTTACATATGCGGCGAATCGAACATGGCCGTTCGACTGTTCGCCTTGCGTTGGTGCTCGTCCATCATTCGCGTCAACTGCGGACTGACCTGCGCGAGGAACTTGTTAGCCAGGTCCGTATCGCTCGCTTCGATCTTCACGTGGAAGACCGGGGGCGAAGGTGTTGGTCTGCTCGATACGCGGCTCCGGTCGAGCGCCGACGCCTGCCGCCCCGTCTGTCGCGAGCGCCTTCGCTTTCGCGAGCGCTGCGACGTTTGCTGGCGTCTCGTCCGGCTTGCGGTCCAGCACCTTGCGCGAGATCGCGCTGAACACCTTGTCGCCGGCAAACGTGCCGACGGCGCCGCCGATCACACCGAGCACCGCCGAGCCAATCGGCCCGCCAAGCGCCCCGATCATCGCGCCGACCTTCGCGCCCATCACGCCACCGGCAAGGCTGCCCGCGATCCCCGCGAAGCGGTTCGCTTTCTCCTTGCTGGTATCGGTGCTCGACGCGACGGCGTACGCTTCCCGTGCCGCGAGACCAAACTTCAGCACCGTGCCCGCGACGGCGAGCTTTCCGGCATACGGCGCGACACGGCCGAACAGCGAACGGCCGGCATTGAAGACGCGCCCCAATCGTCCAATCTGCCCGCCCCGAGTTGCAGCACGACGTGCAGCACGGCCGGCACGTCCGCCCCCCATCAGGTCGCCAAGCCCGCGACCATCGACGCCCCCGCCGGGCATGTTCACGACGAACACGCGCTGCACCCCGCCAGCGGCACCGACAGCCCCGCCGAGTGCGTCGACTGCCCGTCCCACGACGCCACCCGCCGAACCGGCCCGCCCTGCGGCTGCTCGACCGCCACGCGCGAGCACCGTGCCGCGCGCGATGTCGAACACGCCCCGGCCAATGTTCCAAAGTGCCTTTGCGCCACGCGCCGCGATCACCGCGCCCGCCACGCCAATGACGGCTGCAGTCGCCTTCGGTGCACCGTCCGCCGCCGACTGGACGCCGCTGCCGACCGCCTTCGCAACCTCGCCCGCTCGATCCGTGATCGGGCGAAGCGCGTCGCCGATACTGCGCATCGCGTCGTCCCATCGTTGCCCGACCTCGCTCCAGATCTGCTTGGACGTCTCGCGGCGAGCCTCCAGATCCTTCTGGATCTCGCCGCTCGCCTGCTGCGCGTTGCGCTTCAGATTGCTGTACAGCTCCGCGTTCTGCATGTAAGCCGTCAGCGCCGCCTTGACCTGCATGTCGTTGAACAAATCGCCGGTCTTCATCGTCTCGGCGAACGCGGCCATCTGCGCCTGACGCTTGGCCGGGTCCATCTCCGAATTGAATTGCTTCGCCGCCGTCGCGAGCTGCTTCGCCTTGGCCGGGTCGACGCGCTCGATGTACGCTCGTGCGAGCACGAACGATGCTTCCAGTGTCGACCAGCCCTTGCCGATCGCCTCGCGCATCTTTGCCTGATAGTCGACGCCGGCCTTCGCGTAGTTGCGCTCGGTCTCACCCGAGCCGATCTTCGAAAACCAGTTCTTGAGGTTGTTCGCCGCCTCGTCGGAGCTGCCCGCCGTCTTCATCTGCACCTGGAGCATCGCCCCGAGCTGCGTCACCGAGTCCTGCCCCGTGATGCCGATCTTCTTCATCTCGGCGAGCAGCACCGGAAACCATCGCGCCATGTCGACCGATTCGAACGAGCCTTCCTTACCGAGATACGCGATCGCTTCGAGCGCCTTCGCCATCTGCTTCGGGTCGACGATCTCGGCGTTTTGCTGCAGTGCCTGAATCATCTTCGCGGTCTCGACCGTCGTCGCCCCTTGCCCGATCGAGAACTTCGCGACGAGCGGTGCGAAGTTGAGCGCCCGATTCAGATCCATGCCACCCGCAACCATCTGGTTGACGGCGTCGGCCAGCTCGTTGCGACCGATACCGTTCGCCCCGGCGTCGCGCCGGATGCGCGCACCCATTGCGGCCTCTTCCTGCGTGCGCGCGATGCCGGCCTTGATCGCGATGTCGCGAATGATCGCCTGATAGTTCGCAGCGATCGTCGCCGGCACCGCGACCGCTGCCGTCAGCTTCATCGCGTCGCCGACCACGCCGCGCCCGGCTTCCTGACCGGCCACCAGACGCTCGTAACCCGCAGCCTTCAGATCCAGCCCGCGCGTCGTCCGCCCAAGCCGCGCATACGCACGGTCGAGCCGATCGACCTCGATGCCGGCGTCCCGCGGCGACTTCAAATTGCCGTCCAGCTTGCGGCGAATCCCGTCCGCCGCGCTGTCGCCCGCCAAATGCAGCCGGCGGAACTCGTCCTGCAGGCGCATCGTCTCGCCGATCTGGCGCTTCCAGAGCCGCGAGTCGTTCGCCCGCTTCTTCATCGCGTCGATCTTCGACGACGTGTCGGTGATTGCCTTACCGAACGTCGCCGACACGGCCCCGCCGATCACGATGCCAAGCGCTAAGTCTTTCGCCATCCCGGCCCCCTCAATCCGTCAACCACCACAGCATGTCGTCGACCGTCATCTCGTCGATCGACGCCGGCGACATGCCAAACTCACGCACCAGCCGGTTCGCCAGCGCCTTGAGCGTCTTTCGGTCCAGCCTTGCGTACGGATCGAAAGGAGTAGTAGGCGTCCTGCACGCGCTCGTAGTCGGCCATGTCCATCTCTTCGATGTCGTCCGGTGCAACGTCGGCGAGCGTCGCGAACAGGATCAGCTCCTGTTGCTCGGCATCGTTCGGCGCGAGCTTCTGAGCCCCGCGCATGTCGCGCACCTTCGGCCGGCGCATCGTGAATTTGTCGCATTCGACGCCATTGAGTTTGATCGGATAGTCGAGCGGGATCGTGACCTTTTCCATTGCGATTCCTGAAAAGAAAATGGCGAGCCATCGGCTCGCCATTGATTGAATAAAGTAGCTTTGCTGCCGAATTTGCTGCGTTAGCGTCGAGTGACGGCCGCGTTGCAGTTACATGCCGAGACCCTTACGGACTTCGGCGAGTTGATCGACGCCGTTGATCACGCGCTTGCACGCGAAGAGGTCGATCTCATGCACGATCGCGCCTGCGATCTCCAGCTTGTAGTAGTCGCACGCCACGCTGAATTTCGCCTCGACCTTGTCACCGGGCTTCCAGTCGCCCGGATCGACTTCGTACAGCATGCCGCGCAGATAGACGGCAACGGGCTTCGCTTTGCCGCTACGGTCCATGAACACCGCGCGAAAGACGCCGTTGAACGCCCCCTGATCCACCAGCCCGAAGAAGCGCAGCACCTCGTATTCCATCGTCGACATCGAAAACGACGCATCGAGCGCTTCCATGCCCTGATCGATCTTGACCGTCGCGTCCATCCCGCCCGCACGGAAGTCGTCCGTCTTGATCTTCAGCTTCGGCGGCGTCATGCTCGTCGCACGGCCCGCGTAACCGCGACCGTCGATATGCGCGGTACAGTTGTACAGCGTTTCCGGAATCATCGTCCCTCCCTTAGATCTGGTTATCGAGCACTTCGGTCAGCCACTGATTCGTGACCTCGAAGCGGAAAATCGGGTTCTCTGCCGGCGGGACATCGGTGAAGCGAATGTTCCAGTACACCTTGCCGTCTTCGAGCTGGCTCGCCGTGTTCAACTGTGGATCCGGGTAGACCTCGAAATTGATCACGGCACCCTGACGCTTCAGGTCGCGCAAGAATGCCCGCAGACCTTCGGTCACGTCGCTGACGTACGTCGCCGTGATGCCGCGATCGACCGCCCACTTGTGGCCGGCCTGGACAGCGTCCATCACGATATCGAGCGTCCGAACACGCGTGACGAACTTCCATTTCGGATCGGCCGACAGCGTGCGGTTTCCCCACAGGCGATAGCCGCCGTCGCGAATGATCGTCGCGATGTTCGCGTTGTTGAGCAGGTTCGCGCGGCACGTCTCGTCACCGTCGAGGTATTCGATCGGCCTTCCGGTTCCCGTGATCTCGACGATCTCCTTGTTCGACGGCGACGCCCAGAAACCGATTTTCGCGTCGGTCTGACAGAACAGCCCCGCCGCGTACGTCGACGCCGGCAGCGAGATGTCGCCGTTCGTCGCGTTGTTCCATGCCTTAGCGCCAGGGTCGACCATGTACAGGCGCTTGCTGCCGAAATTTTTTGCATACGCAATTGCAGCCTCGTCGTCGGTATTCGGACCATCGATCACGGCGACCGCGCGCAGCTTGCCGGCGAGCGAGTCGGCCGCCGTCGCGACCGGTTGCTTGGACGAATGACCGGGCGCGATCAGCAAGCGCGGCTGCGCATTGAAGCGCGACTTCGCGTCGAGCAGCGCCTGCATGCCGGTACGGGCACCGCCGGCCGAAACGCCACCGATGATCGACGACGTGAGCTGCGCCGCGTCGGCCGCTGCCGGCACACCAACCGCGATCACAATCGCGCTGCTCTGCGCATAGATTGCGCGGGCAGCCCGTGCGATCGCGCTGTTCTCCCCAAACGCTCGCACCGCTTCGCCGTGGCTGGTCAATTGCACGGGGACATTCGGCTGCGCCAGATCAGGCCCGGGCGTGTAAGTGTCGACCATGCCAACGACCGACGACGAAGGCACCGCAATCGTACGCGGGCCGCTGTCGACGATGGTCGTCGTGATACCGTGAAAAAAGGATGTCGCTGCCATGCGGATCTCCGGAAATGAAAAAAGCCGCTCGATTGAGCGGCTTACGAAAACGGGACGGCGTGTTATCGCGCCGGGAAAGTTACTTTGTGTCGACCTCAACGGCCGGCGCGGTATCGCTGACGCTTGCGCTGTCGGCTGACGTTGTGGATGCAGCGTCGGCTGCCATTTCGTCCGCGCTATCAACACGGGGGGCCTCCTCCTCACGCCGAGCGGCTTCCTCGGCTTCGCGAGCAGCTTTCTCCGCCCGTTCGGCCTCGACCTTGACCAGCACGGCGGCCGGATCAGGTTCGTCAGGCCACACGATGTCCTTGGGGAAGGTCGGCAGATCAACCACGCGCACAAGTGCGACCTGATATGCGGCCCATGCGTCAAACATCGCCTCCTCGACGTCAGACAGCAGGTCCGCTGCTCGCGCGTCCATCTTGCCGAGATTCTGCTGACGCGCCTTTTCCATGCGCACGTAGAAGTCCGTCATCGCAGCGGCTCGCACCCGTTCGGCGACAATCGCCTCGTCGACGATCCACGCGCCATCTCGCCAGACGTACTCGTCGGACGGACGCGGCAACTCGGTGAGCCCTTCACCGTCCGGGCTGATACCGGCGACCGTGATCTCGCCGGGTTCGCCCGTATCGGTTCGATACAGGCGCACGCCGCGATAGTCAGGACGCACCACCCACTTCCCATCAATCCAGAAGGGCCAGGAACGGGTCGGCACATCGGGAAGCGGTGTGAGCGTGCAAAAGGCCGGCACGAGATACCGGTCCGCGCTCATCGGATCGCGCTCGGCGAGAAAGCTCACCACGTAGCGCCCCGTCAGGTTGTCGTATTGATTGCAAAGCATGTTCTACCTCGATTTAGTAAGCGCGAATCATGGCGAGCAGCGCAAGATTGCGCGGGCGGCTTTCGTTGCCGCCGTCGACGGCGACGCTGATCGTGTGCGAGTGAGCGCCGGCCGCGCCGATTCCGACGTTGTGCGCGTGGTTGCCGTCTGCCGCGATCGAGATCCCCGTGCCGGAGCCCGACGATCCAAAATTGTCGCCCTGATCCCAGTTATATGGGCCGCTGCCCTGACCGTAACCCGTACCGACGACCCCGACGCGACCGATGCGCGTACTGTGCGCGTGCCCCGGATCGTTGACCCCGTGAGCGTGGACACCTTGAGCGTCCGTCCATGCGCCGTGAGAGTGGTCGCCAACAGCAGCGGCAGACGCACCGTGCGCGTGTAAGCGATTCAAGCTGTCCTGCCAGCTCCCGATCTGGCGCTGCGCATCCGCACCGCGCGCATCGTCCCAACAGCGAATAAACTCGCCCCGAAGATCCGGCAGCCGGAACGTCGTGTTGCCGTCTCCACTGGAAAAGCAACCGTGGCGACCCTTGCCCCAATCAGCGTCTGCGACCATCGCACCGCTGCCCTGCGCGTACGCCCACAGCAGCGGATAGTCAGCACGCTTCAGCTCGGTGCCGTTCAGCTTCAGAAAACCGGCACGCGGCGCAGTTCGAGCCTCCCAAACGATCTGCCCGATCTGCACGTCGGCGACCGCCGCCGCAAACCATGCCGATGTGATCAGCTTGTTCGAGTTGTCGCCGGCCGGCGGCGACACGGCAGTGACCATGCCGCCGATCTGCAATTGCGTGGAACCGTCGTCGCCGACCTTCCCGACCACGACGCGCCCGCCCTGCGGCATCAATTGCAACGTGCCGAGCGAATAGCTCGAACCACGAGTCACGTTAATCGCGGCCTGCGAGTTGCTGTACGCGTCGTTGACCGTACGAACCGCCAACGAGCCATCCGCGCCCGCGATCATTTCCCACGTTTTCTGGTCAGTCGGTGCGCCCTCCCGTATCAGATGAAGCGATGTCTGCCCCGCACCACCTCCGTTCGAGGCGACGAGGGCTCCCGCCGAGTTAATGCTCTTGAGCGTACCTTTGTTTTGGAACGACGAACGCCCGTCATCCCACGCGCCCCCGGACAACACGCGCCCGGTGTTTGGTACAAGCTCCAGCGTCTTGATCGACGTGCCGAGATTGACGCGCATGATGCGAATGGCCGGGATGCCGACCGTCCAGTCGTCGTCGAGTGCACGAATGCTCATGCTCTCGTTGTTCGACTGAATGTCCCACATCTTCATATCCTTGCCGGCACCGGCAGCCCGCAGGACGACGTCGCCACCCGTATTGGCGCCGAGCGTGACGCCCGAGCCCATCGTTTTAGCGTTACCTGCGCCGCCGCCGAAATAGCCGACGCCTGCGCATTCCACGTTTCCGGCAACCCGAGCGTAACCGCCGAATACTGTGCCGCAGCCCGTTCCATCGAGCCGCACCACCCCGGTTTCGAGATTCCATGCAAATGGTCGATAGTCGTTCCAAGGCCCGAGTGGATCACCTTTCTTCGTCTGGAACAGATACAAGTCTCGGTCGTCGTTGCGCAGTATGACGCCGTAGTTGCCCCCTACAGCTCGATACTGCCCCCCATAGTTCCGTCAAGGTCCATCCCCGTAGAACGGACCCCGCTTGCGAACGACGCCCGGTATGCAACCTGCAATCCATCGCGCCCGTTGTCAGCCGTCGTCCCCAAGAGCGCGCGCCCCTCGGGAGTAAAGCGCATCCGCTCTGCACCGCCAGAGATAAGTGCAAGCCAACCATTCGCAGCCGCCGGTCCGACGAAGCTGTTGTTGCCCTGGGCTTCGAGGTGCGAAACCCCCTGCGCCCCGATCTGAAGGTACCCGTCTTGCGGCGAGAACATGCCCGTATCCGGATCGTTGTCGAATCCATAGCCGGCGTTATTGGCGTTGTTCGGAGTGATCGCACCCGCCTTCGCCTTCAACACTCCCTTCATTGCAACGCCACCCGCAATCGGCAGCTTGTCGGTGCCGAGCAAGTCGACCTGCTTGCCAATCGCATCGACCCGCTTGTCGTTAGCATCGGCCCGGTCTTTGAGGTGCCGTGTCCGATTCGCGAGTTGCTTTGACGGTACGTTGTCGACCCCATCCGGGCCGCCCTGTACGGGGTCCGACGTCTCGAACTGATAGACCCCGTCCTCCCACTTACTTTCTTCTTTCAGATTGGCCATGTACCGATCACCCCTCGCGTAAATTGACCATTGCGCGTCGCGACACCGTTGTGTCGAATCGCCACCTCAGAAAAATCGAGCCATGCCAGCGCACTGCGAGCCGGCGCGTAGCGCTCAATAGCCCGTTTCAGGTTTTCCCCCTGATCGCGCGTCACCGGTTGCCGTAGCGTCACGATGTACTCGGCCCAAGCAGTCAAACCGCCGTACAGATACCGACCGTTGCGCTTGAATGACCCGTCACGGCGCTTGATCTGTCGCCCCTCCTGAATGTCGATCTCGCCGAAGCCGAGCCGCCGCACGATCTCGCGGATCGCCCAAGGCGTCCCCTTGCGCTGGTAGATCGCCAGCGACGACTTGATCAGCGCCCGTCGCGCGTCTTCGGACTCCGCCAGTTCCCACCCGTCGACCGCGAGTGACCACGCAAGCCACGGAAGGAAAGCGGCCGGACAGCGGTCCGCATCCCACAGCGTGCGGATCGCGTCCGGGTCCACGCTCGGGCGCATCACCTGTGCGAGCGCAGCCTCAAGACTCGTCTGGTTCGTTGGCAGCAGCGCTTCAGTCGTCATCGTTTACCTTCGGATTCAGCACGATCGATGTGCATCGCGCGAACTGGTCGACCGCGCACACAACATCGAGCGCAGACGACTTCAGATCGACACGGACGACGCCCGACTCCTTCGGATGAAGCGCACCGGTAACGGCCGATCGCGGCATGCCAACGCGCAAACCCTCGCCGGCTGCAACAGCGATATCCAGATCCTGCCGTCGTGCGGTAAGCACGACGCCCGGATCAGGCCCGCGACCGACATACACATCGGCGACGATCTCGTAATTGACGGGCCGCGCCGGCACGACAAGCAATTTGTCGTTGAGCGGCCGACGATCTTCCGGCGAAAGCGCGCGGCGCACCGTGTCGAGCAATGCAGCGCTCGCAATTCCACCGTTCGAATACGACTTCACGACCACGCGCACCACGCCCGGCTCCGGACGGTCGACGCGCACGTCGGCGACGTCGGCCGACGCGTCCATTGCGAGTGACCGATACGAACCGGACGGCCCGGCCGTCGACGATCGCTCGATCCCCATCTGCGTGCGCAATCGCAGCCGTTCGTCACGCTCACCTGTCGCGGGAATCGGCGGATGCGCTTCAGGGTCGCCGGGATCAACAATCTCCCGCCGCAGATTCCAGAGCACCGCGAGGTGTTCGAGATCCGCGCCCGTCGCATAGGCCAGCAACACCGCACGCCCCGCATCGTTCACGCGCGCACGAAACCGGATCTCTTCGTATGCCGCCAGCTCCAGCAGCTTGACGACCGGATCGGATTCGAGCGCAGCCGTCCAATCCGGATAGATGCTCTTGAAATGCTGCAGCTTCAATTGATACGCGGCCTCGAAGTCGAGCATTTCGACGAGATCGGGCGGATCAAGCGCCGACAGATCGATCGCTGTCATATCGTCACCTCGAATACAACATCGTCGCCGTCGTAATGACCGGCGATCCGAAAAGTTACTTTGCCGTCCACAACCGACAGCGCGTTCACGCGATCGAGCGCGATGCGCGGCTCCCATCGGCCGATTGCGCGAGCGGCCTCTGCCTGCGCGGCCGAGATCCATCCGCGCGTGACGGGCAGGTCGACCATGGCCGGAAGATCCGAACCGTAGTTGGGCCGCTCACGGCGCGTGCCCTTGCGCGTGCCCAGAATGTCCGCGATGCTCTGCACCAGATGATCGAGTCCGCCGATCAGCCGGCCCGTATGGCAACACATGCCGACCAGCGCGACCATTACTGCACCTTCGTCGGCACGCGCTTGAAGCACCCGCGCGATTCGAGATATGCGATGTGCTCGGGCTGCGTGACTTCCGTCTTGCCCGCCAGCACGGCGACGTGCGAGCCATCCGGAAACACGATCACGCGACTGCGGAACTCGGTGTCGATAAACGTCACGGGCGCTGTCGCCGTGCTTTGCTGCGTGTCTTTCGCCATAACCACCCCCACAAACGAAAAACCCCGCGCGGGGCGGGGTCCAAAGTCACTTTGATTTGCTCAGACTGGCGGGCTAACCAGTTCACCGTCGCCTTGCTCGCGATGCTTGTGCTTGCTGACCGACTTACCCGTCGCGACAACGTCGTCGGTAAATTCAGCGCCGCCCGCGACCTTCATCGCGACGCCGCCACCCTCGCCGGCCCTGCCCTGCATGCCACCGTTGAACGTCAGCAATTTCTCTGTCGTCTGGTTGCCGGTGAACGTCGAGTCCGGCACGTCGGCGAGCAGCTTCGCGCTGCGCAGCAGCGCACCGTCCGCCTTCAGCTCGAACTCCGTCCCCCCGATACGAAACACGATCCGACCACCCGCCGGCACCGACAGCACGTATTCATGGGTCGCATGGTTGTACTGTTCGAATGCGCCGTCCGGGAAGTCGGTCGCAGTCTCGTCAGGACTCGACCGACCAGAACCGCCGTGCTGCTCCGTGTAGTAGCCGGGCGCGACGAACGCGCCTGCGAGATCCCCGGACGGCGCCCACAGCGCGACCTCTTCGTCGACAGACGGCGGACGCCACTGCCTGACCTTGCCAGCGGCTCCGGTCTGCCATTTGAGCCAGTCGCTGACCCAATCGCCAATGCGCACCTTCACGCGCGGCGGATCGTACGAGACCGCCTCGACAACGGCCGACTGCGTCAGGCACGCCATGCGGCGATCCATTTCGCCAAGCTCGAAGTCGCTCACATCTCACCCCGCTACGTGATCCGCCGGATTCCAGTAACGGTCTTCGTGCCCCGGTCCCGTATCGGGATCAACGCCCCACAACACCGTGCGGCCCTTCGCCGGCGGCTCGAATTCGTCGCCCAGGTCGAATTCGTGTTCCCATTCGACGAGCCAGACGAGATACGTATCGAGCTCCGGACGAAACGGATCCTCTCCCGCCGAGCCGACCTGTCTGCCGGGCGTCACGGGCAAATCCCATGTCGCACCGTGTACCGCCTGCAGCACACGCGCGGACAGCTCGCGCACCAGCAGCTCGGCACCAGGCACGATCGGGTCGACGATCACACGCGCCTGCAATCGTCCAACCAGCGGCACACGGCCCGTTCCGTCATCGCGCCCCGGCTCCAGCTCCGACAGCTCGATCGCGATAAACGGCGTCTCGATCGCCTTGCCGATCCTCGGATACGCGTGAATGCGTTCGAGATCCGGCAGCTTTGCGCGCAAGCCGGATTCGACGCCGTCGTGTAGTTGCTTCAGGTTATCGAGCACGGTTCGCCGCCTTTTGCAGTTCATAGTTGACCTCTTGCCGCAGCACCGTCATCAGCCGTGCTTCGCACGCTCGGGCAGCCCGGCGAAACGCCGGATCGCCCGTCTGCGACCATTCGACCTTGACGACCTCGAACGGCGTGCGCGCCTTGCCGATGCGCCGATAAATCGGCCCGTCGGGCTGCCGGTTCGTCTTGCGCCATGCGCTCTCGAACAGCGTTTTGCCCGCCCGCATCCCCTTCTTCGTGCGCCGGACTGAGCCGAGCCGGTGCGCCTCGATCGGGTTCAACCCAAGCCACACCTTGCCGGTATCGAGCGACCGCATGAAGAAGTACATCCGCTGCCGCAGCAGTTTTTGCTGGATCCCGGTCGCGTTGCCGACCTCCTTCGCGGTCTGACTCCTGATCCATGCTCCCGTCTTGCGCAGCGTGCGCCGCCATGCCGCCTGCATCGCGGCAGGCGGCAGGCCCGCGAGCGCTTCGAGCACGCCCTTCACGTCCATCTCGACCTTCAGCAGATCCATCGTCACCTCAGAATCAGGATCGTCCAGCCCGTCCCATCGGGGTGCAGCTCGAAGACGCGATAGCGTCCGCTCGGCGTCACGACGATGCTGCCCTCGGTCACGTCGACCGCGTCGGCGTCGGTGATATGCAGGACGGGGGCAACCAGCTGCGTGCGCTGCGTCCCGAGATCAGGCCCAAGCCACGGCGACGTGAACATCCCGTCGACCGGCCGACCGTCGATCGTGATATCCGCGTCACCGAGATCGCGTAGCACCGCAGCATCGACGTCCGCGATCAAATCCCGGAACGCCATGTCACGCCTTCAGCTTGACGATCGCCTTCGGGCGCGTGCACAGGTGCACCGGATTCGACTGCGCCTCGATGTCGACGCCCTTGCCGAACTGCGCCAGTTCCTGCTTCGCGTAGTACGGCAAGCCGGTCGTATTGACCGCCTCGACGTAGTCGGCCGGCGCAAAGCGCGTGATGAACAGCTCGGGCACGCCTTCGGGCACCGCGTACGCCTCGTCGTCGGCCACGTAGCCGATGTCGCCGACGCGACCGCGATAGCGCTCGAACGTGCAGCCGCCGAAGTCGAATGCGTCGCGCGCATCGCCGCGAAGCGATGCCGCCATCGCGGTCGCGAGATACGTTTCCTTCACCGTCTTCGCGACGATCAGCTTGTTCCAGAATGCCCGGCCGCAGAGCACGCGCACGCCGGTGTACGTCGTCGCCCCGAGCGCATCCTCGATTGCGTCCTGCACCTCGGCGCACTTCACGCGGATTTCCGTGTCGGCCCTGCCCAGCTCGAACGGAACCACAGTCTGCTCGATGCCGAAGTACTTCAGCAGGTCGATCAGGACCGTCTTGCCGTCCGCATCGAGCACCGCGCCCTTGATCGCGCCGATGCGATGAAACTCGTGCGTCGCGTCGAGCTGGCGGCGCAGCTTCGCCAGACGCCGGTTCACCACGGTCTGCAGCGCCTCCAGCTCCGTTTCGGAACCGAACGCGCGCAGATTCTGGATCTCGTCGGCCTTCACGAACGCACGCTGCGGCAGGTGCACCGTGTTGAACGGGATCATGCTGCGCTTGCTGCCGACCACGATCGCCGACGGCGAGCCACGCTCGCCTGCGGAAACCAGCGACAGGGTGTCGCCGTCGCGCTCGATCTGGATCGTCGTCGTGGTGATGCCATCCTCTTCGAACAAACCGAGTGCACCAACGCGGCCGGGCACATGCGGCTGATCATTGATCGCTGCGGTGAGCGACGACAGCGAGAACGCGTCATCTTGAAACAGGGCGATGTCCGCCATACAACCTCCAACAGGAAAATGGATACAAAAAAGCCACGCAGTGCGTGGCCTTGGGTGTGCTTCAGGTGGCGTGTGCTGCGATCAGCGCACGATCACGTGACGCTCGGCGAGATCGTTACGGCCGGCGGCATCCAGACTGGTCAGGCGTGCGGCCGCGACCTCGGCAAGCCGCACAATGCCCGTTGCCGAGCGCGGGGCGTCGGATGCCGACAACGGCGCGTACAGCACCGCTGCGGCAACCTCCGATCCGTCGTTCGCCGCGTTGTCGTACGGCGCGTACTCGCCGGTGCTCGTCACGCCGAGCACCTGGCCGGCCGGCAGCGCCGGTCCCGCCTTGACCACGATGTGTTCGCGCGAAATCTGCCCGTTGCCTTCCGACACCAGAAATTCCGCCGTCTGGCTGCCCTGTACCTTCACGTTCGACATGAGTGTTCCCCTCCTCGGGTTTCGTCAAAGTTACTTGCCGCTCTTGCGAGCCGCGTAGATGGACGCCGCGCGCGGCGCATTCGCGACCACGGCCGGCTCGTTTCGCGCTGTCGGTTGAGCGCGGGGATTGATGCGCGTCTGCGACGCCGTCACTCGCTCGAACAGCCGCGCGCGCACCTGATCGGGCGTCAGTCCGTCCGCGACCAACTGCGCGGTCAGATCCGGCACGCTCGCCGCAAGGCAAATGCCGGCGATATCCGCGGCCTGCTCAATCGCCGCGTCGACAGTTGCCCGGTCCTTCAGGCCGGTCGCCGTCACGATCGCCTCGGCGCAGTGCGACAGACTCGCGTCACGGCAGGCCGCAAACACGTGCGACGCGAGCGCCGACACGCCCGGTGCCGGCGGCACCGGCTGCGGATCGGGCTTCGATTCAGGAACCGGATCAACCTTCGGCTCGGTCGGCTCCTCCGCGTCAACGAGTGCCCGCACGACCTCGGGCACCGCCGAGAAGCGCGCAAGCAGCGCCGTCGAGCTGGCCGACGCCGACAGCTTCACCGCCGCCTCGATCGTGTCGCAGAATCCCTTGTCCTTCGCCTGCGCCGCCGTCAGCCACGTCTCGGCGTCCATCATGGCCCGAATCTCGTCGACCGACTGACCGCTCTTGGCCGCATACGCGGCGAGGATGCCGTCACCCGCGTTATCGAGCAGGTCGGCAACGCGTCGCAGGTCTTTTGCTTCGCCGGCCGTCACCGTATGTGCGTTATGGATCATCAGCAGCGCGTTCTCCGGCATCACGATTTCGTCGCCGGCCATCGCGATCAGCGATGCGGCCGACGCCGCAACGCCATCGACGCGCACCTTCACCTTGCCCTGGTGCCGCCGCAGCGCGTTATAGATCGCGAACGCGTCGAACACATCGCCGCCCATCGAGTTGATCGCGACCACGATCGCCGAAGCGTTGGCCGCTGCTGCGTCGAGCTGCGTCACGAACATCTGCGCGTCCGTGCCCCAAAACCCGATCTCGTTATAGATCCGGATCTCGACCTCGCCGGCCGCGTTCGCCTGCGCCCGGATATCCCACCACTTACGATTGCGCTTCATCTCACTCCCCATTCGTGTGCGCGAGCGGATCGGTGTCGTCCGCCGCGTGCGTGTCGTACTGCAACCCCAACCGTTGCGCTCGCTGCTGGTCGGCTGCGTTCTCGTCGTCGACCTGCTCCGGATCCTCGCCCTTCGCGAGAATCGCGCCGGTGCGGCTCGTCAGCCCCGCCCGGATCTCCGCACGCTTGGCCGACACATCCTGCACCGGGTGGATATACGGCCAGCCCTGCGGCACCCACCGCACGCGCAGGTACTCGCGCCGCGCGCGGTGATAGTTCGGCATCCGCAATGCGCCGGACAGCGCGCATGCGTCGACCCACCAGCGCCAGATCCGCCGGCAGAACTGGTGGATGAACACGTTCTGCTGCAACTGCTCGATCGAGCGCCGGAACTCGTTGAGCAACACGCGCAGCACGCGATCGCTGACGTCGCGCAGGTCGCCGGTCAGCACTTCGTACGGCATGCCGACCGACGCGGCTGCAGCCATCAGCTGCTGGCGCATGAACGGCGCGTAGTCGGCCCCCGCACCGGGTGGCGTTGCGAACTTCACGTCTTCGCCCGGCGCCAGTTCCTGCATCGCGCCCGGTTCCAGCGACACGACCGGAGAGAAGCCGTCGACGTCGAAGTCGATCGGCGCACCCGAGACCGGATCGCCAAGCGGCCCGACCTCGGCTTGCGGCTTCACGATGAAACCCGCGAAGAGGTTGCTCACCTCCTGCCGGAACAGCACCGCATCGTCGAAGTTATCGAGCGAATGCAGCCGCAACAGCACCGTCGACAGCTCCGGCACGCCGCGTACCTGACCGGGCCGCAACCCATGGAACACGTGCGCGATCTCGTCGGCGGGCACGCGCACCGTCTGCACCGCGTCGCCGGCATAGCGGTTGTACTCGCCCGGATGCCGGCGCAACAGGTGATACGCGATGCGCTCGCCGTCTTCGTTGAACTCGACGCCGTTGATGATCTCGCCGCCTGGAACCGGCTCGTTCTTCGTGACCGGCAACAGGTCGCCTTCGAGCAACTGGATCTGCATCGGCACCGCCAGCCCGGCGTGCGGCGGACGCAGGCGACGGCGCACCAGCACCTCGCCGTCGCTGAAAAACGCGCGCGCGGCAAGCGTCTGCAAGCCGTACAGGTCGTGCACGCCGTCCACGTCCAGTTCTCCCGAGCTGTCGTCCCAAAGTTGCTTTTGGGCGCGACGCACCTCGGCGTCGGGGTGCTGCGGGTGCGCCTGAATGCCGGTGCCGATCGTGTTCGACACCAGCCGCTGGATCGCTGTCTTCGCCCACGGGTCGTTACGGATCGCATCACGCGCGCGGTGCCGCATCAGCGGCAGGTTCTGCACGGCCGACGCATTCGGCCCGGCGCTCGACGCCTGCCACGACTTCGCCCGCGCCCCACGTGTGCCCGCCGATTCGTATGCCGCCGCCTTCAGCCGTGTCGGTACGACAAAACCGCGCTGCGCCAAGACCGGATACGCGCGGCTCATCGCACCCCCTTGCCGGCATGACGCAGGCGAATCAGCCGCGAGCGGCCGGTCGCGCCGTCCAGTGCGCGGATGATCTCGGTCTGCGCATCGCGCAGCTCGGCAATCGACCGGTAACGCACCTTGCGATCCGCGTACTGGACCTCCAACTCGCCCTTCGCAATCGCCGACTGGATGCGTTGCAGGTCCGCCATCGTGTATGCCATGTGTTTCTCCTAACGGCGCTTCAGGTACGTCGAACGACCGACACGCCGGCCCTGAATGCGCGAAACCCCGCTCGATGGCGGGGTTTCGGGTAGTTGCGGTGTCGCCTGAACGACTGCGGCCGATTCGACTGCCGATTCGTCCGGCGGGTCCGGCGGTTGCTCGAACGGATGCGCGAGCGGCAACGCCTCGATCACCGGCACCGCATCGAACAACGACACCTGCGAGATGCGGTGTTGCTCCAGCAACCAATGCTGCTCGGTCAGCAGGTGCGTCTTGAGACTGCGCGCTGCGTGCAGCGCATACACTTCGCAATCGAGCGCCTCGTTACGCGCACCAGCCTTCTTCTGCCAGACCCGCTTGCCACCGATCCGGCCCGGCACCTTGACCTCGGCCGTGACCTGATTCAAATAGTCCGAGCGCACGTCGCGATACCAGTGCATCCGCCCCGGCCCGTCGCCGTCCAGCTTCAGCCGGTTGTCGAGGATCAGGTCTTTCGCCTTGCTGACGCCGACCATAAATGGACGCAGGCCGTATTTCGCGGCCTTGCTGTTGTTGCGCGTCGAGTCGATCGACGCCTTCGGTACGCTGAAAATCTCCGCACCGGTGTCGGTACTGCCCTTGATCGCCATCACGTTCAGGCCGGCCCGTTGCGCCGCACGCACATACTTGTATACGGCGTCCGACGTGGAACCGTCCGACGAGTCGATCGATGCCGCGCGGATACGCGCGACACCACCGTTTTCGTGCCGGTACGCCTGCGTCAGCAGCTCGGTCAACGCGCCCCATACGCCGCCGACTAGCGGGTTCTCGCCCTGCTCCAGCACGTTGCCGTGCAGTTCGTCCCACAGCACCAGCCAGCTTTCCTCGCCCCGGCCCCATGCGCGGATGACGATCGCAATGCGATCGTGCTGCACGTCGACGCCGATCGTCAGCAGCAACCCACGCGACGGCACGGTGAATGACGCGTACGGCAGCGCCCGTTCGGCCAGTCGGTCCAGCTCCGGCAAGTCCGACTTGTATTTGTACGGCCGGCCCTGCGTGTTGTTCACGAACGAACGCATCTTCGTGTCGTCGCCCGCGCACAGCGCCCGCTCGGCGGTTAGCCACTTCTTGACCAGCTCACCCATGCGCGAGCCGGGAAACGGCGATACCAGCTCGTTCAGCCGAAAGCCGGCCACGCCGTAGAACGGCGCAGTCGCCAGCCACCTGCCACGCCGCACCGCGCGAATGCGCGCGTTGTCGTCCCACAGGCTGCCGCAGTGCGGACAGGTATAACGCGCGGTCTCGGGCTGCGCCCGGCCGAACACTTCGTGCTCGACTTCGGCCCCCTCCAACCAGGTCACGTTCTCCCACGCCAGTTCGTGCTCTTCGCCGCAATCCGGACATGGCACCAGATAGACGCGCTGATCCGACGACTCGAACGCCTGCTGGATTCGCGAGAAGCCGTCGACGGTTGGCGTGCCCCCGAAAATCACCTTGCGGCGGCTATCCGAATAGCTCTTGTTGCGCTCCTCCAGCAGCGTGATCGAGTCCCCTTGATCGCGCACGTTGGTGTTCGCGTCGTCCGGCTCTTCGACTGCGACGACCGGGGCCGGAGTCGACTTCACGTCGTCCGGTGCGTTCGACGTGATGAACTTCAGAAAACCGCGCGGGAACGTCTTGTGATCCCACAGGTTGTTCTTGTCGCGGCCGGCGTGAACCGGCACCTTGGCAGCGAGGCGAGGCGTCACCTCGACCATCGGCTCGAACTTCTCCAGGTTGAACTTCTTCGCCGACTTCTCTTTCGCGAACATGACGATCATCGGACACGGGTCGACGTCGATGCGCCGGCCGATGTAGTTCAGCAGCACACCGTCCGTCCACGCGACCTGCGCGGATTTCATGCAGACGACCTTCTGTACGCGCGGATCGTCGAGCGCCGCGTGCATGCCGAATACCCACGGCATGATGTTCGGGTTATAGCGGCCGGGACTGGCTGTCGCCTTCGCGCTCATGCGCCGGTACTGACGCGCCCAGTCCGTCGTGCCGATCCGTTCAGGCGGGCGCAGCAACAGCGCAATCCGGCGGATCACCGCGTGGACGGTCTGGATCGTATTGAGATAGCTGCTCAAGGCATCCATACATATGCTCGTTCAACCACTCGACGTCGACCTCGACGTCGTACAGTGCACCCAGCTCCTGAACGAGCTTGTCGGGCAGCGCCAGCAGTTCCGTTTGAAATGCGCCGACCATCTGGCCGAACGCCTGTTCGAGCTGCGCGACGTTGACGAGCTGGCCTTTCTTCTCGGCCAGCGTCAGCAGCTTGATCTCGCGCTCGACGATCTCGGTCTTCGCGCGTTCGGCAACCAGATCGATGCCGGTGCCGCTCGCGCGGCCAGCGGCCATTTCGCGCAGGTGCTGGATATACGCGATGCGGATCGCGTCGAGCGTCGCCGCGCGATAATCGATCTGGACCTTGTCGACAAACCGCGAAACGGCCGACTGATCGAGGTCGAGATGCTCGGCGATCTGTTGTTGGGTCGGCATGAATATGACCCCCTATGGAGATTCGACAGTAGAGAAAAAACGCGGGTCTGCAGCCCCGCATGTCAGGTCGCCTACAGGGTCCCCGCCTGCTCAGAAAATGGGCAGGCCCGCCCCGATCACGACATCCGCGATCGCGCCGTCGTCCGCCCGGTCCATCGCCCACACGATGCGGTCCATCGCATCGTCAAACACGAAGCACCGCGCGCTCACGCGCCCCATGCTTCGATCTTCATCCCACGTCGACCAGACCTCATGCGGCCCGGCGCTCGTCGACTCGATTCGCATTTCAGCGCCCCAATGCAAAAAGCCCCGAGGGCTTTCGCACTCAGGGCTTCAGAATTCATTTCGTAGGGACGAACGCCCCCACACGACCTAACGGGCTCCACTATGTGTTCTTATGTCCCGAGAGGTTTGCACGACTAACGCGCGGTGCCAGCGAATATCCAGTGACGCGGTAAAGGATGTCCGAAGTTTACGCGATCCGCTCTTGGAATGGAAGACGTTTCATTCTCGCAATTGGCGGCGCATTGTGTCGGACACCGATCCATTCACGTGATCGAGCAGCGCGTGCATGTCGTGAAAACGGCGTGACCAGTGCCGGCGATATTCATCAAGCGGGACGCCGATCGCTTGCGCACGCGCTGGTTCGTCGATCGGGCGCTTGCCCGAGCCAGCGCAATCCGGACAAATGTAGCGGCCGTCTCGCCGCACGATGCCGCGCCCTTCGCACCGCACGCACTGATCGTTGATCCATTCGTCGAGCAAGCGCAACGCGAAGCGCTCGACGATATCAACCTTGGCACGCTCGACGTCATGCCCTGCACGCTGATCGCGTCGCTCGTCACGCTTCAGGCCCGTGAACCGACTGCGCTTGAAACGGCCCGACAAGCGGATCATCTGCGCAAACAACAACGTCGCCTTGCGGATCGTTGCTGGCTTCGTCTCCTGCCCTGCCTTGATCCGAACCAGCAACCGACCGAGATCGTTCGCAAAGGCGAGTGCGCCCAAAGTAACTTTAGGATCGGCAATCGGGTCGGTGAACTGACCACGAACGCTCATTGCGATGCCTGCCCGCTCCATCAAATCGATCACGACTCTCTCCTATTCGTCCTAATGTCTCAATGTCCCAAGGGAAAAGGCTTGCAGAGGTGCGCGCCTGCGACATGCGCGACATGCGCCGCTCACGTCGCGCATGTCGCGCCCCCGCCCCCGCACCCGCACCCGCGCCCGAGACCGCGCCTTGGGACGTTGGGACACGGGACGTCCACAGCGCGCCAAGGCGGGGTAAGTGGCGCGCCTAGCGTGCAGGCACAGCGCGCCACGCCATCACAGCGGACTGTCGTCATCGCCCGCCGCGACCAGTTCACGCTCGACTTCCGGTTCCTGATCCTCGCGCACGTAGTACCACCCGCGCGAACCCGTCGACTCGCGCTTGCGCACCCACCCGAGCGACTTCAGCGCCTTGCCGATTCGACGCTGTTCCGGCAGCGACCACTTCGACGTGTCAAGCTTCAGAATGTCGGCCAGGATCTCCTCCATCGTCGTGCGCGTCACGAATTCCAGGGCCTTGGCGATCTTGTCCTCGTACACGTCGCCTTCGTATCGCTCGGCCTGCTCGATCTCGAACAGCGGGCGTTCCTGCTCCGTTACGTGCCATACGACGCCCGAGCGGTA
Organism: Burkholderia sp. DN3021; assembly: GCF_049805555.1. Lineage (NCBI taxonomy): Bacteria > Pseudomonadati > Pseudomonadota > Betaproteobacteria > Burkholderiales > Burkholderiaceae > Burkholderia > Burkholderia sp. DN3021. The sequence continues at coordinate 26,192 of NZ_JBNCAB010000018.1, forward strand.
CAGGTGGACAGCTTCGGCCCAAAGCTGATCACGGACGGCCACAATGCCGTCGATGTCGACTAGACCGCCGACACGCAGCGGCCAGTAGCGCCGGTTGCCCGATTCATCCTTCAGGTACGTGTCAAAGTTGACGGAACCGGCGAACACGCACTGGCGCGGTACGTCGGTCGCCCGCTTGCCGTAGAAGTTTCGGAAGCGGTCGACGGCCGTCGCAAAGAAGCTCTTCACCGCCGACGAGTCGGCCTTGTTCAGCGAATCCAGCTCGGCCAGCTCGATCACCCACTTGCCGGCCAGCACCGCGTACGTGTCCTTGTTGCCGATCTGGATCGGCGTGTCGGTGAACCACGGAGCGCCCGCCAGCACTTTCAGCGCCGTCGATTTGCGGTGCCCCTGCTTGCCTTCGAGGATCAGCACGTTGTCGACCTTGCAGCCCGGCTCCATCACGCGCGCGACGGCCGCGATCATCCATTTCATGAACGCGAGCTGCACGTACTCGCTGTCGGCCACACGCAGGTACGTCGACGGCATCGAACGCACGCGCGGTACGCCGTCCCATTTCAACCTTTCGAGGTATTCGCCCACGTCGTGGAAGTGGGTCGCGTCTGCAACGAGCAGGACCGCGTTCATCACGACATCGGTGCGCGTATCAAGGCCGTACCGTTGAGAGAGCCAGAGAACGGTCCGCTGATCGTCCATGTCGGTCCATTCGCCCGTCGTACCTTGCGAGAACGGCGAGGCCTTACGCTTCATCACTCGGCCGCCAAAATCGTCTTGTTCGATGACGCCCTGCCACGCCTTGTGGTTCGACAGGATCAGGTGGACATTGCCGAGCGTTGGCAGCAGCCGTCCCTTGTCCGACCGCGCCAGATCCTGCTCCCACGTGTGTGCGCCGTTCTCCGCTTCGCGACCGTCCCATTCCGGCTGTTGTGCGGCAGCGGACGTCGCGGCTGGTTTCGATTGCGCAGCGTCCGCGGTCGACACGGCGATCGTCGCCGGTCGGATGTCTTCGTTCGCTGGCGCGATGACGCGCAAGATTGCCGCTTGCACCTGCTCGGCGACGGCGTCGAGACCGTCCTCGACATGCAGATCGTTGAAGTCCGTGAGCTTGCGTTCGCCACGATTGGCGAATACCGGATAGACGACGCTCACGTCGGCGACCTCGGCTGCCGCCTCGTACGCACGCTTCAGGCCCGTGTTCTCGAAGCGCTTGCGGCGCAACGGCATCACATCGTTACCGTAGCTCACCTCGACGTACGGCACGCCGTTGTCGTCGCGACGGCGAGCTGCGGCGACCATGTACCACGTGTTCTTCGCCTCAATCCGGACCGGTTCCGCACCGAACACCAGTTCGCCACGGAAAGCGAACTCATCGGCGAGCCAGTCGCGCATACGCTGCTCGATCTTCCAGTCGTCGTCGGCGCAGATCAGCACGTGGACGTCCGGGTACGTTGCGCGCAGGTGGCGCACGGCGGGGAGGATGCCGCCCGCATCGAAGCAAACATCGACCGCGAACGCGTCGTCGATCGCCATGCGGATCGATCGTGCGGTTGCGTAGCCTTCGGCAACCAGCACGAGCTGGTCGTCCACGCCGACCTCGCCGAGCAGATACGATGCGCCCTTCTTCTCCATGCCCTTGTTGAAACGCTTCGCGCCGTCCGGCGTGATCTTCTGCAGGCCGACGAGGCGAGCGTCGTCGCCGTACTGATACATCGGCACGAGGATCGTGCCGTCCGCGTCGAAACGCACGCCCTCAGCGCTGATCTTCTTGCGCTCCAGGTACGCGGACTCGCCCTGCTCGGACGCCCGGCTCCACTGATCACGCGCACGGTTCGCGGCCAGCTTCGCCTGTCGCGCGTCACGCTCGGCCTGCTCGCGCTCGGCCGCTTCCTGCCGGCGACGCGTCTCCGCGAGCACTTCCTCGCTCATCGGTGCGCCGCTCCACTCGAAACGCTCGGTGCCCGGATCGTCGCCCGAGAAGTGGCCGAACGTACCGCCATAGCCGATCACTGCGCCCTTACTGATGACCTCGCGAAGCTGATACCAGTATTTTTTACGCGGCCCGTACCGATGATGTTTGCCGTCCGCGACCGGATGGCCGGCGGGCAGGTCGGGATGCCCTGCTGCGCGCAATTGCTGAATGATCTGGTCAAGTGTCGCCATACGAAAATCTGCCCTCTGCAAAAGTTACTTTGGCCGCCCGAGTGACTATTGGCGGCCGGATCACAATTCCTTGAGCTGCGCCTGTAGCTGGCGCAGCACCCGTTAGCTCACGCGCCGGGCCGCTTCCAACTCGGCAAGTCGACGATCCCGCGCGACCTTGTGAGAAAAGCTTCGCCATACGCCCCGTCCGGCCGCGTAGCACTGCCGTCCGCTGGGCGAGCGGCTGTACTGCGATGTGCCGCGCCGCAACGCGCTGCTGATTCCGTTCACGTTCACCAAGGTCTCCGGTTATTTGCCGCGCAGTCGACGCCACTCGGCCGACATGAGATCGTCGAACGCGGCAAGGTCCAACGCACAGAGACGATCGGTAAGCTGATCGCGAAACGCGTGACGTTCCGCCTTGGTTGCAAGCGCGGCGCATGTGCGCGCAGCTCGCTCGACGAACAAGCGCACGCGCCCCGCTGCACTCGCTTCCGCGAGAAACGGAGCAAGGCGATCGGGGAACGTGGCGATCAGTTCGGACAACAAGCGCCCCGCGTCGGCGGGGGCACACTCGAATCGGGATGCGAGTTTCGTAACTGCGCACGCCAATTGCTGCTCAGGCGAGCAGCAGAGGTCGATCTGTTCACGCTCGGGCCGGCAGCAGCCCATGCCGGGCTTAAACCGCTCCATGACGACGGCGGCGACGTGCGGCGAGATTGCGAGCGGCATGAATCAGCCGCTGGAACAGACGCTGGCCCTTGCGGCCGGTCGCGATGATCTTCTCGGCGTCGTGGTCGTCGATTCGCTGATCGGCCAGTGCGCGCGTCACGTCGTCAGCGACGAGACCCACATGTGCCTGCAGGTGCAGCGCCGTTGAAACGAGACGCAGCGTGCCGGGTTCGCTGGCATCGTCAGCGACATGGTCGTCGACGTGTTCGGCAACCAAACCGAATCGCGCATTCAACGCATGCAGCGCATCGAGCGCATACACCTCGCCTTCGGCTTTTTCTTGCATCCACTCGATCAGCAACTCGAACATCTCCATCGACAGGCGGCTGTCGCCGACACCACGCAATCGTAGACGCAGCGATTCCGGCGTGATGTTCTTACCGCGTCGGATCGTCAGGTGATTCGCCGCGTCGGCGACGCCGCCGGGCGTGTTGCGAACGGACGTATAGAGCACGTCCAGCCATTCGGTACTGTCGTATCGGCAGGTCATATCGAAGCTTTGGGATTGAGCCGCTTTCATCCTGTCGTGCATCAGCGCACATCGATAGGATTTGCGGTGGATAAAGCGGAGAGAAAGAGATCCGGGCGTTCGACTTTCACGGCGGAGGGAATCCCGCGTGCGAGCCAGTTGCAAACTCGCTGCGTGCCCCCCTGTTGCTTCCCATAGCCGAGAAGCTCGGCGACCCTTGCGGGGCCACCAAGGCGGGCGATCGTGATACGGTCGGCTTCAATCCGGGCGGTCTTGTCCATCCCCTAATTAAACACCATGTTTATTCAATTTGCAAACAGGCCGTTTAACAACGCCGCGTTTACTTCGCCGACTATTTGTCGCATGAAGAAACTGCACGAAACCATCGAGCGACTGTATCGCGCAGCGAAGGAGCTTCAAGGCGTCGAAGGCCCCGCGAATGTCGCTCGCCTGCTCAACGAATCCCCCCAACTCATCAATAATTGGGAGCGGAGAGGCATGTCTGCAAGCGGAATGATCCGTGCCGCTTCGGTAATAGGCTGCCGAGCGGATTGGCTCAAGACGGGCGATGGCCGCATGGCAGACGAAGGCTCAACGAAAGAAACATTACATTCTAGTAATATTCGCGTCGGCCAACATGATGAACGCCACACCAAGGCACCGGCTGCAGCTCACACCGATGTAGAAACGCGGGCGCGACGCTTGGCTTCCATGCTTACTGAAGCGGCATCGAACGGCATGGTCTCGGAACGATTAATGAGTGCTCTAGAAGGAATGCTGGAAGCGGGAATATCGCAAACCTCGGCGGTGTCATTCGCTAAACACTCACGTGCTGCCGTAAGAGCGTCCGTGAGTTCCGGGGAAACCAGCACCAATGAAAAACCGAAGCGGAGATCAACCCAATAACGTTGTAGACCTCGAAGTCTTCCGATCCACACGCGCCAAACGGCAAGTTTTTGACGAACACGATTTCAGCACCGACATTCGGTTTGCCGTGACCAACCACGGCAAGATCGTCAGCCCTCCTCCTCGCCTCCATCCCCAGCACTTGCTCGCAGTCCTGTCGTGGTGCCACGACATGGCTACGCACGTCCTCGACACATATCTCGAATCTACAGGCTAACCCAAAGTAAACAAATTGTTTGCTCAATACATAAACATGATGTTTAATTCGATTGTCGCGTCATCCGACGCTCAACCGGAGAACAACCATGAAGCCGCCCGATTTGAACGTGGAAGCCCGTCACGACTGGCTCCGCGACGAGCAAACACCTCGCGTTACCCCATCCCAACCGGCCCGCCAAAGCAACTTTGAGAAGTCCGCGATCTTCCGCTGGACCGTCGTCGCTGCGTTGTTGTTTGTCGCCGTCAACATTTTTCAAGACGATCCGGTCGTCGCTCCGACGACCGCCTATCACGTCACCGTCTAATCCGCCCCGACCCTGCCGGGGCAAGCGGCCCCGGCGTCATGGAGACCACCATGCCGCGCAAGAAACTCCTGCCCCTCCCCCTCGTCGACGTCGAGCGCCGCGACACCCTGTCCCTTCGCACGATCGTCCGCTACAACCCGAACGCTCGACGCCCCTCAACGCCGATTCTCGTCGGCAAATACGTTGTTGGTCGCCGCCCCTTGGCGGACAGCGTGCATACGCTGTATATGATCCTCGACGGCACCGAGATTGCAGACAAACAGATCTCGATCCCGAGCGAAGGCGATTGCGCTACAGCGATCAAGCGCCTGCGCGACGCGAAGCGCGCGGCGGGCATGGCAGCATCCGAGGCGATCAGCAAAGCGAAGAAACCCGGCAAGGCGCGCGCGGCGGCGACGCAGGAGGTTGCGTAATGGACGACCGCACGCGACAGCTCGACCTGACCGCGCCGATCCCGACCGGGAACACGAAGGCCGCAGCCGCCGCTGCGGGCGCAACGTCAGCGGACCTGTGGATGGTCCCCTACAGTCAACTTCACTATGACCCGGCGGACAACATTCGCCCGGTCGACCCCGAGTGGGTAACGCACCTCACAGCGCTGATCGAAGAGAACGGGTACGACAAGGGCTCGCCGCTCCATTGCTACGTGCGAAAGGTCGACGGGAAGGATCTGCTGTACGTGTACAAGGGGCAACACCGCTACCTTGCGGCCGGCAACGCAATCAAAGCCGGCAAGGACATCGGCAAAATCCCTGTCGTCGTCCGCGATGCCAAGACCGTCAACCGCGCCGAAATGGTGATCGACGGCTATCTCAGTAACAACGGCAAACAGTCGTCGCCGCTTGATCTGGCCGCCGCCGTTGCAGAGCTGCGCGACATTCACGGCATGACCCTCGCTGCGATCTGTAAGCGCCTGAATGTCACCGACCAAACGGTCCGCGACGTTGGCCTGCTCGAACGCGCCCCGGCCGAACTGCACCAGCTCGTACGCGCCGGTCAATGCACCGGCACGCTTGCGATCGAACAGATTCGCCAGCATGGCGGCGAAAAGGCCCTCGAACGCATCGTCGTCGGCATCTCCAAAGCTGCGGAAGCCGGCAAGTCGAAGGTGACGAAGAAGTATCTCTAAGCCACGCCCCTGCTCGATGCGCTCCCGGACCCGGCATCTTCGGGCGAGCAGACAGCATCTACAGCCGCCACCACCGACGCCGAACCTCTCGCCGCGTCGACGGCCGCGGAAGTCACGGTCGAGACGCAGGCGCTGGCACAGCCAGTCCCGCGCCAAAGCGCCCCCGCGAAGATCAACGACGCGCGCGCAAAGCAACTTTTGCGGGCACTGCAGTCGGTGTTGCACGACGACGGTTTCGGCAAGCTGGCACCCGCGACGATCGATGCTGTTCACACGGCGCTGATGCCGCTCAGCGATCGGCTTGATACGAAGCCCGCCGCGAAATCGTGGCCTGTCACTGAGCCGGATGAAAACGGAGCCTGCCAGCCCGTCGAGACCCTGCGCGGTCCCGAGCGAACCGGCCGGATCAAGGGGCCACTCGCTCACATTCGCATCGCACAGCCGTCTCCGGGAGCGTGGATCTACGCGATCGAATACAACACCGGGACCAGCTTCGCGAGCGACCCGCTGAAGGTGTCGCCCCAGACGCGCGCGGTATGGACGCGCGTTCAAGCGATTCGTTCCGGCGCAGCGCGGCTCATCGACACGATCAAATCACCGGTCCATGGGCGAACGAAGGCCGAGCAGGCGTCATTTAAGCGCATTCTCGAATGGGCGAACGAGATCATCGACATGCCTGATCCCGACATGACTGCCGAATTCTCAACCACCACCGCCAAGGGGGGAACGCCCCGATTTGTCGGATGTGTTAACGGCCATCGGGCATAAGCAGCAGATCTCGTCGAATAAGGCGCTGCTCGATGCCGCATTCCCGGCACGGAAAGCAAAGCCCGGTCTCGACCCCGCGTCCGCATGGCCGTTCCCGACCGGAGCCGCAAATTGACCCCGCGCCCGGCCCTTTCTACCCCACGTCCGCTGCCGCGAAAGCGGGAACACGCGGAGAAGCGCCCGGCTATCGCGCTGGCGAGCGTCAACGGTACTTCGATGCAGTCGAACAACGAGGGGCTGACGCCCGAAAAAGCGATCCAGAAGGACAAAGCGCCGCTCGCGCGGCGCAAACATATCCAGACGAACGAAGCCTTGGCGGATACCCGCCAAGGCAGGCTCGCGCGGTTCGACGCACTTCGCATCGAGATCCGCGCGTTGATCACCGAGATCTCGCACGCGGCCGACGTCGAGCTGCTGGACCTGATGGCCGACGAGATCGGATCGTTCGCTCGCCACAAGGCGGCGCAGGACGCGCGCACCTGGGCAGCAACCGCCAGCATCACGCTGGAAACTGGATTGATGCAGCTCGACCGCGCACTGCCGCACCGTGAGGTTGATTCCACAAACTATGGATTGAAATTGAAATGATCCCATCACGGAACAACCCCGCCGACGTGTACGGACTTAAGCCAGTCAAGCAAGACAGAGACGGCCCTCTCTATAGCAACCTAGAAGCGCTGACGATGGTTGCGAATTACATCAACGCTGAAACACACTATTTTCAAAGACGAGCAAAAGATATGAATACCGATTTCTCAAAAGCCCAATCGACAACTGAAGAAGCAATCGAACTCTTCGCACGCTCGCTGTCCCGTTTGTCCGCCGCCGAAAAGCAAGTTTCTGAGTCCACGAAGAAAGCAGCGGGGAGTGTTCGGAAGTCGGCAAACGAACTCGGCGACACGATGCAACGCCTTTTGAAGACGGCCGACATTGACCGCCTCGAACGGTATGCCACCGTCCTCGAACGCATGGCAACCGCTATGCAAGCATTGGCCACCTTGGAGATCGACGGCAAGCTCGATCGTATTGTCAGCGCCATTCGATAATCGGGGAGCTTCATGGAAAACGTCACCAGCAATTACGATGCGCTGTATGCGGCCGCCGAAAAAGCCACCAAGGGGAACTGGATCAACGTTGGCGCATGGGTTGAGAACGAGCGCGACGACTTGAAGGATATCTGCGATTGCCGCCCGAACGGGAACGAAGACTACGAGCAAGCATTGCTCGACGCCACCTTTATCTCCCTCGCGAACCCGGACACCATCCTTCAACTTCTCCGTGAACGACGCACCGCGCTCGAAGCGGCAAGCGGCGAGCGTGCCGTCATCGAACCGCTGACGGAGCCGGTCACGATCAGCAAGGCACTCCGCGCCGGGCGTGTGGCACGCGTGGAAGGTACCGCGTCTGCCGCCACCGCATTCCTTGCCAACATCCAGATCGCGCCATGGGGCCAATCGAAGGAGTGGGTGCAAGGATATGTAGACGGCTTCAACCGAGCCGCGAAGTGGATGCAGGACGCCCTGAACAGCACGCCCGCATATGCTGGAGCGGCAATTCGCAACAGCGCTCTTGAGGAAGCCGCACAGGCCATCACCGATCACCAGCGCGACGGTCGCGCGTGGATTCGCGAAAACCTGTGGGATACGCTGAATGCAGAAGCAGCATCCCGGATTCGCGCGCTGCAGTCCACCTCACAATCGACGCCCGCCGCGCCTATTTCGAGCGCACCCGCATGGATTAGCGTCAGTGATCGGCTTCCGCCCAACGATACGTGGATACTTGCGCACAACGGAAAATGGACAGGCGTCGCGATGTACGCGTCGGCCGCGGAATTCCTTGACGAAAGCTGGCCAGACGAGCGCCGCGAGTTCATCGAACTGTTAGGCCCCGCCGTGACTCACTGGACACCGCTGCCAGCAGCACCTGCGAGCGCGCAAGCCAAACATACGGGAACGACCACCACCTCGACGCACGCAGTACGCGACATGCTCGCCGAGCGTCGGCGACAGGTTCTGCATGAAGGCATGACGTCTGACCAAGACGACTGCTACACCGAAGCGGAATTGCCCCGTGCTGCGGCCTCGTACATTCTCAGTGCCTGCGGATTCAGCAACGCGATTACTCTGGACTTCTGGCCATGGAGCACGGACTGGTGGAAGCCGACCACGCCTCGACGGAATTTGGTCAAAGCCGCCGCACTGATCATCGCTGAGCTTGAACGGATCGACCGAGATCCGGGCGATGAATCCCACCATGACCACCTGAACGGGGGATCGTTGTGAGCCTGCTGACCCGCGCCTATATCCTTGAAAAGTACGGCCCGCGCATGACACTGGCGCAACTTGCGCAACTGCTGCTGATGTCGGAGGGAACCATCCGCAATCAGATCAGCGCCGAGACATTCCCGATCCCCACGTACAAGGAAGGCGGCGGCCGATTTGCAGCGTACGACGCCGTTGCCGACTACCTCGACCAAATGTCGGCCGAAGCGCGGCGTATGGCCGCTTAACCCCAAGTTACTTTAGAGTATCCAATTGAATCCAATCAGCGAAGAAGAAGCCCGTTATCGAGCCCTTGAACTGCTCCGGACACAGTTTGACGGTATGTCGCTCGGCGACATTAAATATGTTCTTCGTCAGGCCGAAGGCTGGCTAAACGGGCAGCTCATTCTTGATTGCTCTACGAACGATTTTCGGACAGCATCTGAAGAATGCGCTCGCGAGACTGCGAAATCATCTTGACAGCTTCTGGCACATAGTAACCGGACGTCGTATTAGTATTCTTCTCGGCCTGAATCAGCTTCGAGAGAATCAGCACTTGTGTTACCAGCACGGTATCGAGTTTGTCTTGTTCCATCAGGTCGCCCTCTCGTTGAATGTCAATGGTAGCGGAAATCCGCATCCGCATTCTAACGAGAGGCGCGCCCGCAGTTCCGTCTCTTGGCCCGGATGCCGATCGAGCCGAACGCATGCAAGCTATACTCCAGCTGTTGCAACCGTCGCAGACACTTCCGCTTGAAATCCAAACGCAGAGCATCACGATCGCCACTGCTAGGAAAGCACGCTTCGAGCGGCACGCCGATGCGTACACTCGGGTTCCCCGACACCCTTGTCGAGCCGCTATTTTTGTGGCGAGAGGATACCCAGCTCAAAGCAAATCGTTGGTATGCCCAAGCCAAAGCTGGCGACACATTCGCCGCGATCGAGCTAACCCTTGATGTTGGCGAACTGCTTGCGCAACAGGTCAGCGAAATGGTGCTTACGAAGCGCTGGCCCGAACCACTTATATTCGTCGCCCCACACGCGCGGGAAGCACGCGGAGACAATGCGATCCCCCAGGTGCTCGCCGTTCTACTAAGCTTTGGTGTTGGCGAAGTCGACGAACAGATTGTGCAGACGACGAAGGTGTATCACACGGGGGCCGATGCGATGGAACGCCTCATTGCTCGGGCCAGCTTCCAAGGACCGGTGCAACGTGGTGGAAACTACGTTCTTGTCGACGACGTCACGACTCTCGGGGGCACGCTCTGCGATCTATCCGACTACATTCGCCGGAACGGCGGAAACGTGATAGCCGCCGTCGTGCTGGTGAACGCCAGCCGGTCTGGTAAACTGTTTCCTGCACGAAAAACCGTGCGCCGTCTAGAGGAGCAATTCGGCCATGTTATCCGCGAAACGTTCCGCATCGAGCCAACTGCGCTCACGGCCGACGAAGCCCAATACCTCGTCGGCTTCCGTACCGCTGAGGAAGTCGGAGGTCGCAGCGCTAAAGCAAAGCAAACGACAGATCTCCGACTCCGCACGAAAGGCATTTTCTTCGATCGCAGCGGGGCAACGCCGCGCCAAGGTGCGGTAAGGAAAGCGCATCGCGTGCCGTTTCCGGGCGCGAGCGCAGTTCGATCCGGGCGCTGGATCAAAAAGCGCCCGCGATAGGGGGTCTAGTCCCCGTTCACCACCTTCAACTGTCCCTTCTTCGCAACCTGATCCGGCCGCAGATTCGTGTAGCGCTTCAGGTTGCGCCAATCCTTGTGGCCGGTCACGGCCGCTACCTCCGGAATATCCCACCCGTCCTCGAAGAGCGCACTCGTCGCTTCGTGCCGCAGATCGTGCAGTCGAAGGTCGACGATGCCCTTGTCGACGCAGGCCAGCTTGAAATACTTGCTCGCCGTGCTCTTGTCGAACCGAAAGATGTACTCGTTCGGATGCGGCTCGATCTTCGGGTCCGCCTTGCGCTTCGCCTCGTGTGCAGGAGGCACCGGATATCGCGCCTGACGCAGCAGCACTTCGAGCGAGTCGCCGATCAGCGGCACCCACTCGTCGTTACCCTTCTTCTGTCGCGGATGTTTGCGATCGCGGACGAGCGCGAGCCGGCGCTCGACGTCGAGATCCGACCACGTCAACCGAAATAGTTCGCCACGCCGGAATGCGCTTTTCATCGCAACCCGGATCACGTCCGGCACCGCCTGCTCGCGCTCCGGATGTTCGGCGAACCACTCGAAGATCTTCACGATTTCTTCACGCGTCGGCCGCCGGTCGCGGTGCTTCCCCGGGCCGATGAGCTGGAGGTGATCGAGCGTCGGGCGTGCGATGCTCGGCGCGTGTGGCAGCCTCAGATCCAGTAGTGAAGCCATGTGCTTATAGACAGTCCCGAGCTTGGAAATGTCCATGTCGATCGTGTACTGCCCCGCCCCCTCTTTCTTGCGCTCCTGCGCAAACTTGACGAGCCGCTTGGTCGACAGCTTCGCCGCTACCTCATTATCAAAGTGACTTTCCAGCCGCTTGAGCATGTAGTCTTCATTCGACTTCTCGGTCACGGGCCGGCCGGAATCATTCCGAGCGTTCCGATACAGGCGCACCAGTTCGCCGACCGTGATCGTCTGCTCGTCAACGGCGGCCTGACCTTTGTCTATGCCGCCCTCGATCTCACGCGACCATGCTTCAGCCGCGCCCTTGGTTCGAAATGTCTTTGCTATACTCTGTCCCCGCCGGCGGACTTGAGCACGCCAGCGGTCGCCGATCTTGAGGATCGAAGCCATGAAATACCCCGTTTGTGGACTGTAGCAATGCGTCATCCACATACGCTGCTACAGGGTCGATTTGTAGCAGAATTGTAGCAGGCGGGGCGTTAAACTATGCTTCACAGCCTGTCATTCCACGTCATACGCGGACAGGCAAAAATCCCGGAGACGCACACAGGACAAGGCTAAGAGCCTAATTTAAAAGGGGTCAGTCCTCCCCGCTCAAGCTATCCGCTCCCCGTAGTTCAATGGATAGAACAAGCGCCTCCTAAGCGCTAGATACAGGTTCGATTCCTGTCGGGGGGACCAGTTTTTCAGAAAAAATACTGTAAAATCAAGCCTATCAAGGCTCAGGGCATGATGATAGTTACCACAAAAGGTATCACATTATGTCCACATTCCGATTCGGCATCATGGTTGTGCGACTCCAATACTCCTGGCAGAAGCCCGGAAGCTCCCTTCTCTATTACCGCCGCCGCGTCCCCGAGGACCTTCAGGAGGTAGTTGGAAAGAAGCAAGTGGTGGTATCACTCCAGACCTCTGACCCCAAGGTAGCGGCCGAGCGGATCCAGAAGTTGGCCCGCGAACACGACGAGGAATGGGCAGCGCTTCGCAAGCCGACACGCTCCGGGAATCTCAAGCTGGCACAGAAATTGTTGGCCGAGCATGGGGTAGATCCTGTACAACCCGCCGAGGGTCCGCTGTGGGCATTCGAGGATCACCTAGAAGAAAGGCTGGTCAACGACCGACTTCCCGAGCCACACGCGACCGCCCTGCAGCTCGTCCAGGGGACCCGTGAGTTCACCCTGGAGGACTGTCGAGATCAGTACGTGGAAGCGCGGCCTCACAGCAAGGAAGCCGCCGAGCTGACCTACCGCTACCTCCTGGAGTACCTGAAAAGCGACCGAGACATCCGCAAGGTTCGCCGGATGGATGTGAACGGGTTCGTCAAGTTTCTGCTCGCAAAGGACCTGTCCACCACCACCGTTTCCCGCTACTTGGTACCGCTCAAGGCGTCGTTCGGCCGCGCCATCCGCGAAAACGAGATGGGCATCGAGAACGTCTGGGCGAAGGTTGAGATTCCGGATATGGGCAAGGACGCCGAGGACCGCGAGGTCTTCACCCTGAGCCAGTTCAAGGCGCTGGACAAAGCGATCGACAAGGTGCCGCCGGATACCCTGCGGTCGATCTTACTGGTACTCAGCGAGACCGGCGCACGGCTTGCCGAGGTCGTCGGCCTGGCCAAGTCTGACGTTATCCTCACTGGCCCGATCCCGCACATCGCCCTGAAGCCGCATCCCTGGCGAACCCTGAAGACCCCCGGGAGCACCCGGCAAATCCCGTTGACGCCCCGGGCTGCTGAGTCCCTGCGGGCAGCTATCGCACGCTCGTCGGACCCGGTCATCCTGTACCCGCACTACTGCTCGGTGGACGAGTGCAAGTCGGACGGCGCCAGCGCCTCCTTGGTGAAGTGGGTGCGGACCCGCGAGGGCCTCAAGGGTACCAAGCTTGGCAACCACTCGCTGCGGCATGGCATGAAGGACCTGCTCCGCTCCGTAAGGTGCCCGACCGAGGCTGCAGACCAAATCATCGGCCACGCGACGCCGGGGATGGGCGCCAACTACGGAGAAGGGTATCCTCTCGATCTTCTGTATGAATGGCTCCTCCAAGCCAACGCCCTGAAGACCAAGTAGATACGCGATGAAGACCATCCTCACCCTGCTCGCAGTCGGTTTCCTTGCCGGCTGCTCGACCCCTGACATCGACTGGAGCGCGGCCGACCGAACGTGCTCGATGCATTGCTCCGACGCATACAACCAGTGTCTGTCGTCAAACCCGCTGACTCCAGGAATCCAGAAGCTGAACTGCAACTCGTCGCTGAAGCTGTGCGCGGCAACCTGCGGCGGTAAGGTCGTCTCAAACTGAGCTGTTGCAAAAAACCCCCTCCAGGTTCCCGTATGGGTTCCCGAGGGGGTTTTTTGCTGAAGCTCACATTACTCGCCAGGTCTGCGTACAGGAGACCAGTCCACTGACTGCGCCTCCTCGAACTTTAGACGGTCGCGCAACTCGGGATGCACCCCCGCTTGCATCAGCAGAGCCATGCCACCCAGCCGCCGTGCGTCCTCATCGGTGATCTCGCAACCATCGTTCGGCTCGGCGTGCGGTGGGATCGTAATGACAACGCCCTGGTTGATCTCGCGGTCCAGCACTGCCTGCACGTCCTTGCGGAACACGGTACACAACGTTACCTGTTCGGTGTCCTCGTCGTAGAACACGATGGTCGCGCGTCTCGGTTTGCTCATGTCACATTCCTCTGCAAGTCTGGTATTTGTCGAATGCCCGCTGCGAGCATAGCGCATAGGTCCGAGGGTCTTTGTACATCGCGCCAGCAGCCGCGCACATTTCCATGTCGATTTCGTATCGCGCGAAGCACTGTTCTTCCTGAAACGGGTCGACGGCCGCCATCTGCAGCGCGTCACCCAAGGGAGAATCATCCATCGAGAATGGCGCAGCGTCGCCTAGCGGTGTGCTACCTACCAGCCCTGACGCGGTATCTGCAACAGCAGTTCCGGCCCCTGCTACGACGCTCTCCAGATAGCTTATCAGTTCGTCCGCAGTCACGTCGCTAGGTGTTGCCCAGCTCGGTAGAGGGGAGTCTGCGGGTAGCGAGGCCACCCCAGGCACGCTGGAAAACCTGTTTGCCTTGGGAAACGGTGGGGTCGACGGGGAACCGCCAGCAGAACCCCCACGGGATACGGGACGGTCGATAGACACCGCCACGCGCCCCTCCTCAATGGCAGCCCTCAGAGCAGCAACCGGATCTCCGCGAAACACTCCGATCCCTAAGTCTCGTAGGTAACCAGCAGCGGCCGTCGTCAACCCTGTGTACTTCGGCCAGTGCATCATCAATTCGGAGACGGCGCTGCGTTGGTCCGCCGCTAGGGGTGTAGAACCAACAGCGCTAGTCAGCATAGCGCGTTTTCCATCACCCAACTCGATAGTCACAGTGGCCATGAATGTCGTTCTCCGTATGCAGTTCGCATGCAGTGGAGCCGATACTTTACCCTACCAGCTCCTTAGTGAAGGACGAGCTTGGCGATGGTCTCCTTGAGACCCATGGCGTTCACTGCCACTACCGCGCCGGCCCCGTAAAGGCCGTACTGGATCCGAGTGAGGATGCGTTCGATAGCTTCCAGGGAGCGGCCAAAGGTCGCTTGCGTGTCCTTCAGGGTTCGGATCTCGCCGTCCTGAGCATCCGCTCGGAACTCCAGGCGGGCCACACGGCTGTCGAGTTTGTCTTCCATTACGTACCTACCGGTTGTGCTTGGGCGATGATCGCCGTCTTATCGTTGCTCGAGTTCGTGTCGCCGAACCAGAAGTGGATCGTGGCGAGCCAGGCAGTGCCCAGCGAGCCGATGAGGCTGTAGAAGATCGCCTTGTTGGCGTCGGGGATGTTGCAGAACATCAGGGCCGCGACCAGGCCGAAGAAGCCCAGCGTGATGAACAGCGTCAGCACCGGAGGAACCCAGGAGCGCGTCGACGTCTGCATGGTGCGGGCGCCTTGGACGTCCTGAACGTTCAGCGCGGCGAGCGCCTCCTTGTCCTTGAAGCCCAGCTCGGCCATCTGGACCTGGAAGTCCTGGTCGGCCTTGCGCATGTTCGCGAGCTGCTCAGGGGTTGCGCCAGCGATGGCTGCGGCCACGGTGTCCTGGCGCCCCGAGATCGTGTCGGTGGCCGTCGGCGTGAGGCCGAAGACTCGCTCCAGGGCAGAGACCGCCGTGCCGGCGAGCGGGCCACCCACACAAGTGGCGATGGTCGGCGCCAGGCTCTCTACCGCGCTTGCTACGTTTGCCCAGCTCATGCTGCCTCCCCTGTCGTTGCCTGGGCCTGCCCGAGGAGGCTGGGGGACCCTACGGTGAAATCCGCACCGAGCAGAAACTCGGCCATCTCGGCGTTGCGACGATTCAGGAGACCCTGCATCACATGCCCAGCGGCCATGTCCCACTTCAGGAACTCCTGGCTGGCTCCTTCGATGTCCCCAGCGTTCAGCTTGGTGCGGAGCGTCGAGTGGTCAAAGTTGCCCCGGCCCACGTTGTACGTGAAGCTGATGAGCGCCGCCTTCTCCTCGTCGGTGAGCGGGATCTTGACCTCGGAGTCGATGAAGGCCCCGAGGGCCGTCACGCGGTCCAGAAGGTCCTGGTCGGCCTGCACCTGGGTCCATACGGTCGCGGGGCCAATCAGCGGGCCAGTAGCGCCATAGCCGACAGTCCACGGGGCCGCGCCGGTTGCGGGATCCGGGTAGGCCTTGAGCTTACATCCTTCGAACTGCTTAATAAGTTTGCAGGCTTCGGTTTGCCATGCCATGGTGTTGTTCCTTACTTGAAATGGTTGTTGGTTACGGGGTAGGCACCTCGGGCCACACGACGTCCAGCGGGAAACCTGGCTGCTCGGTTATGTCGCGCAGCGCCTTGCGGTACTCCAGCCACGCGGAGGCTTTGGCCTGTACGGACGGGGGAGCGTCAGGAGGGACAACCGAGTAGCGATCCGACCAGTGCAGCCGGTCGTCGCGGTGGTAGCGCACGTACTGAGCGCAGAGGTCCGCCCGGTTCTGCTCGAAGTAGGCCTTCACTGCAGCGTCCGACGGCTGGGGATCCGGGGCGGTCCAGGAGGTGATCCAGGGGTCCCCGCACTGCTCCCCGGTTTCCTTGGAGATCGGGTGAGCGACCTTGTAGTCTTTCCAGTGCGCCAGGTGGGGGAATAGCGCCGCCAGCGCAAGGATCATGTGATCATGCGTGTATTCCATCAGTATTCCTTAGATTTTCAGCCACGCTGCGCGGAGGTAAGTCACGTTGGAGCCGTTCTGCGAGCGCATGCCGCTAAGAACCCACGGGGATCCCGCGTCGGTGGTGTTGTTCGCGTACCCCACGTTGATCGATCCGAATTCGTTGCCGTCCGCTCCGTGGTAGCACTGCGTGCCGTGGTCGGCCTTGGCGTCGAACCAATTGAACAGCCAGGTGTTGCGCCCGTTGAGCCAACAATTGCCGTCCGTTTGGAAGGACGATGGCCCGACGTGAAGGTTGTTGCTCTGCCAGGTTTGCCCGCCGTCGTCACAGGACCATGGAACAGCGTTGTAGGCGCTATTGATGATCTCCAGGCCCCCGTTGTCGCGGGCGCGGATCCACACGTTTGAAGGACCAACGCCTGAACGGTTGTTGGTGAGACCAAGGTCGGCCTGCCAGTTGGAGCCGACCAATGACAGGCGACCCCACATCGTGCTGCCGCCCCGATAGACGTAGTTGTTCGCAAGGAAATTACTAAGCCAGCCGCCCCACACCGAACCGTAGACGTTCCCATCCGTCGCGAAGGTGGCATTGCTTCCGCCGCCGACTGAACTACCCCCGACAGTTAGACTGCCTCGGGTCGCTACTTGCCCGCCGTCGTACACCGACAGGTTGTACGCGGTGTTGGCTGCATTGACGAAGCCGGTCATCGAACTACTGCTCGATGTTTGGATACGAGGTGCGTACCCGTTCGCACTTAGCACTACCCCCGCGTACCCGGTAGAGTTCGACACCGCAATGAAGGGCGCCGTGAGGTTCCCGGTCATCGTCCCGCCGCTCAGGTGCAGCAGGCTGTTCGGATCGACCGACGCGGCGCTGGCCGCTGCTGCGGATGCCGAGTTAGCGGCTGCGGTTGCTGACGAAGAAGCGCTGGACGCCGAGGAGGACGCCGAGGACGCAGACGTTGACGCGCTGCTGGCAGAGTTGCTCGCCGCAGAAGCGCTACTCCCAGCAGCCGTGGCGCTCGAAGTGGCCGAAGAGGCACTTGCGGCGGCTGCAGATGCGCTGGACGCGGCCTGGGACGCGGCGAGTGTTGCATTCGACGAGGCGTTCTCAGCCGTCAGATCCTGGTCCTGCCACCCGGAAGAGGTGTAGACCCGTACCGTCGGAGGGCTAACCGAAGTCTTCAGGTACTCGGCGCCAACCGCCAGAGGGTTTCCGTTGTTGTCGACCGTAGGGTCGCTTGCGTGCGCCCCGAGCCACACCGCGTTCATGCTGGCGAGCACTGCGGCCACTGATGTGGCGTTCGATGCTGCAGAGGACGCGCTGGAGGCGGCGTTGGTGGCCGAAGTGCTGGAGTTCGCTGCTGATGCGCTTGCAGCGTTTTGCGATGCCAAGGCGGCGGCGGCTGACGTGGATGAGGTCTGAGCCTGCGTGGTCGCAATACTGGCCTGCGTGGTGGCCGTGGTTGCCGCCGTGTTGGCCGTGTCAATGGCCGTGTTTGCCTGGGTCAGCGCGGTGTTCGCTGCGTTCAACGTGGTGGTAGCCTGCTGGGCCAGGTTGGAGACGTTCGCCTCCGAGATCCCCGCGTTCTTTGCCGAAGCCTCTGCTGCCACTGCGGCCGCCTGAGCTTCGGTGTTCGCCGTGGCAACCGTGGCAACCTGGGCCGTCAGGGTGTTGATCAGCGCGTTCGTGGAGTCGGCTTCAGGGGGCGTGGAGGACCCGTTGAAGAACCCCGAGTTGTTGACCGGCTCGGCAGTACCGGAGCCGCCAAAGAGACTAGTCATCAATACTCCATGGAATATGCGGGCGAGATCGCCATGGAGGACTGCTCCATGTCGGTCATGCGGCCCTGCTCTTCGATGTCCGCGTAGAGCTGCGTGAATCGGGATTCGAATGCCTGGACGCGGTCGTCGACGAAGTAGTCGGTCGCGTAGCTGAGGGCGCCGTAGATCAGCAGATCAGCGGCGACGTTCGAAAAGAAGTTGGTGTCGGTGTCGACGAGTAGCTGCGGCTGGGCCGCGTAATAGACCATCGTCGCCGTGTCCCCAAGGGCCAGCGTGGGCTTGATCAGGAACGACGCACCGACCCGGCTGTAGTAGCGCGGGTGTGTGCAGTTGCTGAACCCAGGATCCTGTTGGATCTTGAGGAAGTGCCCGAGGTCCTTGTTTTCCATGAGGGTCTCGCCTGCGTACAGGTACTTGAGGCTCAGGAAGTCCGACGGGATGACGATGGCGTTCGTGGGGGCCACGGACGGATCTGCGCCCGTGGTGACGCTCATGTTTTCCATGCCCGGTACGCGGAGCGTGCGCTCGAGACGCGTCTGGGCCATGCTGATGAAGTCGTTCGCCAGATCCGTAGTGCAGTCGTTGCGGTTGAGAATGGCGAGGAACTTGTTACGAAGCTGGGCGAGGTTCATTCTTAGATGTCCTTAGCAGTCGCGAGGAAGTACTCGAGGTTTTCGTTCTTGAGCTTGGCGACCGTCTTCTTGATCGGCTCTTGGAACACGTCGTAGCCTTCACGCAACCAGCGGTCCACAAGGGCCGCAGGGATCGAGGCGACGTGCATCATTTCCCGCTCGCGGACGTTGTGAGACGCGAGGCGCTTGTCGGCGAGGGATTGGAGGAGCGAGTCGGGGATAACTTGATGCGTCTCGATGATGTGGCCGTCCGTGTTGGACGCGACCGACACGTTGACGCCGTTGTCGAGTTTCAGCATGGGGAGAAGAAAAGACCCCGCTGCGCGAGAGTGGACGCAGCAGGGCGAAAAGGAATTTGGAGAGGCCGCGAATGGGCCTCAGGAGGGAACTGCTAAGGGGATCCAGGAGGACCCCCAGGGCCATTACTGGCCGATAACCGGGTTCGAGCCGGTCAGGCCGATGATGCCGGCCGACGCCTTCTGGTTCAGGTGCTTCAGCGAGAACTCGCCCAGGATTTCCTCCTTGTGCGCGTCGCCGGTCACCGCCAGCGGGATGCGCGTCCACGGACGCAGCACAGCCAGCTTCCAGTACTGCGGGTCGAACAGGAAGGCGCGGTCGGCCTTCATGAAGCGGTTGATAACTACCTTCTGCTCACCGAACGGCGAGACGTACAGGTCGACCACGTTCACGACGGTCTTGTCTGCCGAGCCGTCGAACGTACGGTAGCGGCCCGCTGCGGCCGTGAACGTCGCCACGATCAGCGAGTCGGCCGGCTTGATCATCATGATCTTGGCCTCGCCACCGCCCTCGTAGAGGTGCTGGTTTGCCGTCAGGATGTCGTTTTCCGACAGAGCCACCGGGGTAGCCGTGTGGTCGATGATGTTGCCGGCGTCGATCATGTTCGCGCCCGTGGCACCCGTGCCCCACACGTTGCCGAACTTGCGTGCCGTGGTTTCGTTGCCGACCGCTGCGTTCTGCGCGATGCCCAGGAGGGCGTATTCGAGTTCGCGCTTCACTTCAGCCGACTTCTTGCCGAGCTGGTACGCGGTTTCCTTCGCGCGACCGTACGTCGAGATCGTGTCAGCCGTGCCCGACACCGAGATCGCCTTCGTCAGGATCTGGGTGTAGTTCGACAGCATCGTCGTCGGCGTCATCGTGCTGAACGACGCGTCCGCACCTTCAACTGCCGAGTTGGCGCCGACAGCGGCCAGCGAGTCCTCCTGCCACTGGAACAGCGTGTTGTGTACGCTTTCCGTCTTGACCAGCGACTGGAACGGGGTGTTCGTCGGGGAGATGTTGGTGATGACGTCCGAGATGTCTTCCTTCACGCCAACCATGTCGTACGTCTTGAATGCGGTGCTGCTCATAGTTTGTATTCCTTACTAAAAAGAGTGAGTGTTCGGCCGCGTCCTTCCGGCCTTAGGTGTTCTGGAGGGAGCTACTTACTTCTTGACGTTCCAACGGGCGAGGAACAGGTCCGCAGCGTCGTCGGTGGATCCCGTGCGCTGCAGGCGCTGCTTTGCCTTGATCGTCGTGTCGACGCGGGTGTCCTTGGTGGTCACCGTCTTGGTGGTCTTCATGACCTTGGTTGGCGTCTTGTTGACCTTCTTGGTCACGACTGCCTTGGCCTTGTCGAACTGCATGGCCTTGTGGATCATTTCGAGCGCGAACGGATCGACAATCCCGTCCACGATGTGCTTCGGCATGCCCGTCGATTCGGCATAGGTCCGCACTTCGTCGTAGACCTTCTGGTTCCAGCCGCCCGGTACCTTCTCGTTGAGGACCTTGACGGCCTCGTTGGCTGCGGCCTTCATAGACGCTTGGCGCTGTTCGTTCGCGGACTTGACGAACTGGTCGACTTCTTGCGTGATGAAACGATAGTCGTCGTATGCCGCCTGAGCCTCGGCACGCAGCGCCGTGAACTGCTCGGCGTCGAGCTGCTTGCTGGCGACCAGCATGTCGATCTTGCTGTACGGCTCCCACCGGGCCGCAGCCTTCTGATGGAGACGGTCGAGCTGCGCTGCTGCGCGTTGGTTCGCTGTCTCCAGCTCCGTGCGCTGGGTCGCGAGTGCTTGGGACTTCTTCGTCAGGGCCGCTTCCTGGCCGTAGAGACGCTTCAGGTCCTTTACGGATACCTCCAGCTCCTGGTCGTCGACCTTGACTTTGACGATCTTCTCGTCGTCGAGCACGCGGGACTCTGCGGAGTCGTCCGCTTCATCGCCCTCGTCACCCTGGGTCTCGTCCGACTCCTCGTCGCTTTCCTGAGGGTCCTCCTGGTCCTGCTCGTCGCCTTCCGGCGTTTCGTCGGCTTGTTCCTCGACTACCCCGGATTCGTCGGTTTCCGGGGTGTCGTCGTCGCGCTCGGGGTCGTTGGATACCGTTTCCGGGTCCTCTGCGCTCCAGCGCGACAGAAATGCGTTTGCTGCGTCGGTTTCATCGAATGACGGCGCAGCGGTAGCCACGCCCGATTGGGTGGTGGTCGTCATGTGGTTGTTCACTCTTCGGTGGGGGTAAGGATCTGGGCCTTGAGTTGGACCCAGCCCTGGAGTTCGGTGGTGATGTCCTGCAGGCCTCGGAGGAGGAAGAAGCGCGACTCGCGCAACTTCGTGTCCTCCAGGGAACTGCCGGTGATCTCAGCGAAGCTCTGGTTGTAGAGTTCATTCACGCATGTGATGAACGCCTGGTTGGCTAGAAGCTCCTCGGCAGCGGTGCCGCGTTGGAGCGCGAGTTCGGGGGTCATTGGTTACACCTTGGCCACCGCTTGGGTCTGCGGCGGGTTCTGTTCCATCTCCTTCTCGACCAGCTTCAGTTCGTGCTCCTTCATCGCGGCGGTGGACGCTGCGACGAACTGCTTGACGTCGATCTGGCGGTTCTGCAGGAGCGCGTCGATCTGCGCTTGCTGCTTCTCCAGCATGATCTTCATCTGCTCGACCTGCATGTGGTCTGCGACCTTCTGCTGCGTGGTCTTGGCGACGGATTCCTGGACGGCGACCTTGCGTGCCTCGAGCTGCATTTCCTGAACCTTGAACGGATCCGGTTGCGGCGCCGGCAGCGTGCTGGGGTCGGTGAGGTACTGACTGATCTGCTTGATACCGGCCTTCTCCAGGGCAGTACGGAACACCGCATAGCGGTTCTGCTCGCTGTAGATGCGGCCGTTCTGAGGATCGCCGCCAAGCTGCGCGTTGATCGCGATGTACTTCATGGCGTCTTGCTGCTGCTCGTTGTAGCCGAGCTTCATTTCGACGGTACAGGTGACCTGGTCGGTCCACTCCTGCGGGTCTACCTGCACGAACTCGCCCGCCAGTCGAACGATCTTGGTCTGCTTTTCGTTGAGGAGTACCAAGCGATAAACCTCAAGATAAAGCTCCTTGACGAACTGGTTGGCGAAGTTGCGTGCGATGATCTTCTCGCGCTGCTGGGACAGGCTGACCATGTCTTGAACCATGGCCTGACTGTTCTGCTGGGAGATGGCGTCCTTGTTGAGGCCCTGGGACAGCCGGGAGACACCGGTAACCTCCTCCTTGTCCTCGTCCAGGAGCTGGATCGTCTGGAACACGAAGGGGTTGAGGCCGGCCTGCGGGAGGGGCGCGATGCCATCTGGCCGGGTCACGTTTACCAGACCCCCGACGCGGTTCTCCAGTAGCTCCTTGGGGTTCATCACGGCACCCTTAACCACCATCATGCGGGGGTTGTTGGTGATAACCGTGTGATCCAGGATGCCGCGCATGAGCACCGTGCGGGCGTTCTGCGTCGGGATGACGCGAGCAGCGTAGTTGGAGCCGTAGAACGTGTGCGGCAGCGGGATCGGCGTGAACGAGAGGAACGGGCGCTTGTCGACCAGCTCCTTCTCCAGGATCGTGCGGCCGGCCATGACGACCTTCCAGAGTTTGGCCTCGCCGCTGCCGTCCATATCGAGCGGCATGTAGCACTCGTAGACCATGACGTGGCGCGTCTGGAGCTGCTGCTCCTCTTCGCCAAGGTCGATCAGGCCGGCGCCGATGTCCTCGAAACGCGCTAGGCGCTCCGGGTCCATGGCAAGCTCGTCGTTGCCCTCGGAGTCGTTGATCGAGTACACCAGGTCCTTGGGATACCCCATTTCGATCAGCTCGGTGCGAGTCTTTCGGGTCCGGTGTGCTACGAAGGGCGCGTCGGACAGGCTCGGCGCCGTCTCGGTGATCAGGAACTCCTCGGGGGCCACAGGGACGTAGCGCACCTGGGACTTGTCGATCCGGCGCATGAGCGTGCCATCAAACAGGCCGCTGTCTTCGTTGTGCTCCAGCTTGAGGTCGGTCACGTCGTCCTGGGACAGAAGCAGCTCTGCAGCCTCTGCGGTGACGTTGTGGAACTCTTCCTCCTGCTCTTCGAAGCGCTCGTCCCAGAAGACCTTGACGATACCCGTGCGGGCCATCAGACCGTCCTGGATGACCGACGAGAAGACGTTGTATGAGTCGTTCTGCCGGTGGACAACGTAGTCCGCGTACTCGGTCGCGACGCGCATTGCATCGACGTCCTTGTCGGTCTGTGGGTCGAACGACACGATCCGGTTGCCTGCGCTGAAGGTCTCCAGAAGGACAGCCTTCAGGGATTCCACTGCGTCGAAGACGTCCATCGAGACGTACTTCGAGTTGCCCGCGTGGGCGGGACGGGGCTTCTCACCGTGGTAATACTCCATGACGTTCTTGCGCTCTTCCGAGAGCTTCGAGGAGTAGTACAGCACGCTGGATTCTGCGTGCTTCTGGACGATGGTGAGCAGCTCCGATTCCGTCACGGGCTGAAACTTCTTGGAAGCCTTAGCCATTGATTAAATCATTTCGATGTAGAAGGCATCGGTACTCTCAACAGGAGTAAAGTGGCCTTCGTGGATGAAGTTCGCGATTGCCAGCGACATGACGCAGTCGTCGAAACACCCAGGCTCTGCTTCCATCTTCCCGTCGTCGGTGACCACATACGTGATCAGCTCCCTGAGGGTCACCTTGTCGTACACCTGGATGTCTTCCTCGCGGAAGGCCTGGCGCAGCTTGTCGATGATCAGGGGCTTGGTCTTGACGGTCGTGCGGAAACCGTAGACAACGGTCTCGTCTTCCGTCTGCTTGTCGACGTGGGTTTCGAAATAGAGGTTGGGGTACGCGAGGTCTTTGCCGAGGCGGGTCGCGGTGAGGATCCCGTGGTTGTTGTTTTCCACGGCGATCTTGGCGGTGTTGAAGTGGTGCCCGAGGGCGTTGAGGATGGTCGCGAAGTAGTCCGGGTGGACCTGGGATCGGTAGATGCCGACCACGCGCTTGCGAGAGTCGAGGATCTGCGCCACCGACCAGTCGCCTCCTCGGACGCCCATGGCCACGTCAGCGCCGATGTAGTAGGTCTCGCCCGGATCATGCAGCCGGTACAGCAGCAGATCGCCGCGTGGGGCCTCCTCGAGGCGCTCCCCGATCAGCTCCATGCGGACCTTGATGTCCGGGGCCTTCTGGAGGTATCCGTGGATCTGCTGCGTGTGGAACACCGGCCGGCCCGAGGTCAGGAAGGCCTCGTCGGCGTGGCACGGGTATTCCTGCTGGAACATCTCCTCGCCGTTGACCGCGATCTTGTGACGGCGGAACATGAGCTGCTCATCGTCCAGACCGAACTTCTCGACCAGCTCCTCCTCCTTGGGGGTCCGCGAGAACCCCTCGGGCACCGGGGCGCGATACTCCTGCTGGACGAACCAGGGGATGAAGATCGCCTCGTATTCCGACTTGCCCTCGACTGCGGAGGTCCAGATGTTGTGGAACGGGTTGCCGATGCCGTTGGCGGTGCTCTCGACGAACACGAACGTGCCCTTGGCGTTCGGGATGGCCTGCATCAGGCCGTTGATGTTGTCCTTCGCGGTTGCGGGAGGATAAAAGGCGGCTTCTGAGAGGTGGGCGAGCTGGATGGTCTCACCTCGACCGATGCCTTCACCGCCAGCGGTAGCAACCATGTAGCTACTGTCGAGGAGATCGAACGCAAGCTCTTTCCTTGATGAGTATTTCGTGTGGGGACGAAGGATCTCTGGGCAGTTTTCGTGGTACCGCTTGGCCATGTCGAACAGGGCCTTCGTGGACTCCCCGAGGTGGGTCATAACGATGGACTTCACAGCCTTGTGCTGGCTCGTCCACCAGTAGATGATCCCTTCGATGATCGTCGACAGGCCCTGCTGGCGTCCCTTGAGGACGACGATGCGGACCTTGCCGGTGGTGTGAAGCTGGTTGATGACCCGCTTCATGAAAATCTTTTGTGCTGCGTTGAGGACGAGGGGAACAACCGTCCCCTCCTTCGTTCGAATCTTCAGCGCGTGCTTGGCGTAGTACTCGAAATCCTCGTACAGGCGCTTGCGCACCGCCTCAATACTCATTCGTCGTCCTTGTCTTGCGTTGCCAGGTCGGCCAGGAAGTCCTCAGCCTTCTTGACGGTCACGTTGGATTCCGACGCAGGCTTCGCCATCGTGAACTCGAGGACCAGACGGGCTGCTGCCAGTTGATCCTTGGGGCTAATTTCCTTGCGACGGACAATCTCGACCGCCGTCTCGAGGGCTTCACGGGCGAACCCGTCCTTCGGGATGTTGCTGCCGCTCTGTTCCATCAGTTGTACCAATCGTTTTGCTTCGGCTTTCGCCGCTGCGATGCTCTTCTCACGCTCGATGGTTGTGGTTCCGTCGAGCGCACCGTGGGGACGCCCCAGCCCGCGCTTAGTGCCGCGACGGGCACGCCATTCAGCAAGCTGGGCGCGACCTTCAGGCGTTTGGCTCAGTTTTGCGAAGTGGCTTTGCCTTGGACTTCCCTGGACGTTCTTTCGACCCGTCTTGGGGTTCATTACTGCCAATGGGCTTCTCCAATTCGTCGATCCGGTCCCTGATTGAGCGTGTGACGGCTGTCAGGGTCCCCTGGACCGAGTGGAGGATGCGCGCATAGGGTAGTTGTGAGAGAACCTCCTCCCCAATCACGCGCTTTTCCTCGTTGGTTAGCGTGGAGTCCTCATAAACGCGGTTGAAGGCGCTCCACAGGTTGATGATGTCGATCGTTTTCAAGAATTACCTGCCGTAGGTGATCAGCGGCTCGGCCACACGCTTCGCTTCGATCTGTTGAGGGGCCGATTTGCCCTTCATGAAGTCGTTGAACAGCTCCGCGCGGTCTGCCGCCTTACTGGTGGTTGACATTTGGGTGATCAGCTTCTTCACTTCGGGGTCATGGGCCGCTGCGAGCGCGTTCCTCTGCGCCGCTTGGCGGGCCGCGATGCCTGCCTTGTACGCCAGAGGGTTCTGGACGCTGCTCGTCGCCTCTGCAAGGGCCGGCGCGGACTGCGAGACCGCAGCTTGGACTGCCTGCGGGGGTGTCTTGGCGCCGTGGATGCCCTGCAGAGCCGCTTGGATGCCGTAGAAGTCCTGTTTGGGCAGGTTCCGGGCACCCGGCGTGAGCAGTTGGGCGATCTTCTGCCCCATTTCCGGGTTCTGCTGCGCGATCTGGGCCAGTGACTGCTGTACTTCCTTCATCCCCGGGTGGTCGACGTATGAGAGCAGCGTCTGCACCTGGGGCTTGTTGAAGTCGAGACCGCTGAACTGCCCGCTTCCGACCCGGTTTGCTGCTGCCTGCATCTCTGCCTGCGCTGCTTGGGTCTGCGGATCGGCCTGCATCTGCGCCTTCATGACCTTGGAGAACTCGGACATCTCTGCCGGGTTCCTCGGGGCGCCGAATTCGTTCGACATTCCGAGCAGGTACGTGGGGTCAGCGGACTGCGTTTCGGCTAGGGCCTGACGCTGGGCCATTGCAGTCTTTGCCTGCGCCGCTTGGGCCACTTGGACGGCCTTTGCTTGAGCTGCGAGTTCGGCCTGAGCCGGCGCTACGGCTTGCGCTGCTTGTGTGCGGAGCTGGGCACCGCCTTGGACGGCGTTCGCCATCGTCTGACGAGCTTGCGCCGCTGCTGCTGCCTGCTGCGCCGCGTTCTGGACCCGCGCCTGTTGGGCTGCGATCTGCCCGTTCTGGAGCACTTGGGCCGCTTGCGCCTGCCCCGCTGCTGCCTGCTGGCGTGCCTGCATCGCTGCGGCCTGCCCACGCCCAATGAACCCTTGGGCCTGCCGGTTGGCACGCTGGGCCTGCGCTGCTGCCACAGCCGCCTGACGGGCAGCGATGGCGCTCTGCGCGGACTGCGCGAGACCTTGGGCACTTTGGGACGCCTGGGACGGCCCGTACTTCCCGAGGAACGCCTCAGCCTGATCAGCTCGGCCGAGGGCGCTGGCGATGTTGCCGGTGCGATTCTCCCGACCCCCGAGCACGTTCATCACCGCAGTGCGGACGGACTTCAAGTTGAGGAGGTGGCCGGCGACAGGGACCAGTCCGAGGGCGCCGTTGTCGACAGCCGTGCGTGCGACCCCGAGCACCGGGTTGGTGTTAGCAGGGGTCGGCGCGGTCATCGAGAGCGCTCGCTGTCGCATCTGGATTGCATCCGCCACGGCATCGCCGTTGGGGAGTTGTCGCAGCGCGTTTACCTGCTCGTCGTTCATCCCACGGGCGTTGTTGAGCGCGTTGAGAAGCGCCGAGCGCTCCTGGGACGGGTCCGTCGTGCGGATGGCCTGTGCTGCCGCCTGCGTGTAACTGTTGGCGAGAGCGTTGGCATCTGCGGGGCCGAGAGGAGATCCGCCCTGGGTCGAGCGATTCTGGAGAGCCGACAGGCCCTTCACAATCTCTGCGTCCCGCTGGGCGTTACCAACGTCACCACCGGCCTGCCGCAGGAACGAAGAGGCCTTTTGGGCCTGCGTCGCTTCCATGGTGAGGCCGGGTAGCGTGCCACCGACAGCGCCTAGCGCCGCGTTGGTGGTGAGGTTGCCGGTGTCCACCGGACCGTCGTTGTGGCCCAGATAGTTCGCAGCCCCCTCGCCCGCACCAGCAGCCGCACCAGCGAGGACGCGAGCCGCCTTACTGGCTGTGGGGATGGCCTTGGCCGCTGCAATCGGGGCGCTGATGGGAACCAGGGCACCGCCGAGCTGGCCGGCCGTGAACGCGGTTCCGCCGTTCTGGTCCTGCTGCCGCTGCTTGAGCAGCTCGTCATCGTAGGACGTGCCGTTCTTCTGCGACTCGATCAGTGCAGCGAGCTTGTCGGCGCCTCCGAACGTCAAGGTATCTGCCAGGCCTCGAATGCCACTGTCCACCGCATGCACCGGATCGGCTACGATCTGTTGCCCGAGATGGACGAGGCCCTGCTTAGTGTTGTTGACCAGGCTCGCCGCGACGTCACCTGGATGGTTGTAGACCGCCTTGCCGAGGCTTACGAGGCTGTCGAGCGTCGATGGAGCCTTTGCAGATACCGGGGGGCCGACGCTGTCTGCCGTGCCCGGAACGGGAGCCGTAGGAGCGCCAGCAGCAGGCCGCTGG
The DNA here is from genome assembly GCF_049805555.1 of Burkholderia sp. DN3021. Taxonomy (NCBI): domain Bacteria; kingdom Pseudomonadati; phylum Pseudomonadota; class Betaproteobacteria; order Burkholderiales; family Burkholderiaceae; genus Burkholderia; species Burkholderia sp. DN3021. Next base: position 54,453 of record NZ_JBNCAB010000018.1, read on the forward strand.
GGTGCAGCCTGCGGGTTTGCTTGGGGAGCACCTTGCGGGGCCGCTGTGGGACTCCCTGCGGGTGCCGGCGAGATCTGGCCGATCATGCCTTGGATCTGGTTAACGGCGTCGGCATCGTTGGCAGACTGCGCTGTCTGCAGACCCTTCTGAAGACGCGGCATAAGCGCGTCCGAGAGTTGCTGCATTGCGTCTGTGTCCTGCGCCGCCTGAGCACGCTGATAAGCGTCAAGGAGCTTAGGAGCAGGAACAGTGGACATGTCCCCAGCGTCGGCTCCAGGGGCATCGGCAGCGTTGGCGCTCGAAATGGGACCTCCTGAACCGCTTTGCCCTAGTGCCTGGGTCACGTACGCCTGGGAGCGCTTCGGCTGCGCTGCCTGCGACGAAGGCAACGATGCCCACGTCTTGCCGTCCTTCTGTACAGCAGCGCTGTAATTACCGTTCACCACGTCCTGCAGCGAGCCGTTCTGGTGCATCAGGTACAACGCACCGATGTCCTGGGAGCGCGGGCCGAAGTCCGGGAGGTTTAGGGCCTTCTGGATGTCACTCCAGGTGCCCTTCTGGAATTGGTAGGCACCCGCCGCAGACGTGGTGGACTGCTTGCCGTTGGTCTGGGTGAACGTCGTGGACGTTCCAGGGTGCTGGCTGAGGTCGTCGATGTGTTTGCCACCGAAGCCTACAGCGTAGGGGTTGCTCGCTTGAGCGGTCCCCTCTGCCGAGGAGAGCATGTGCAAGTAGTTCTGCACATTCGAGTTGTCCAAGGCAGCACTGAGTGTTGCTGTGAGATCGCTCAAGTAGTACCTCTTGGGTTATTGGATGTAGGAGGCTCCGTTGCCCCGGATCGGACTGGCCGAAGCCGCCCCGTGACTGCCGAGAACGCCCTCTGCTGCCTGCGAGATACCGCCGCCCTTCTGGGCACCCGCGTTGACGAGGCTGTGTTGGTAATCGCTGATCTTCTGGACGAACGGCATGTTTCGCTCGAGGAAGGACTTCCACACGGCGTCAGAGTCGGTCGACTTCGGGATGTCGGTTTCGAACTTGTCGAACATGCCCTGCGTGACCACGCCGGCCTTGACGGCCCCCTGCGCGAGCTGGGAGTCGACGCCGACACGGGCGAGGATCTGGTTCTGCGACCCATAGCCGGCAGCGCCCCCCACGGTCGGACTGAACGCAGCGGCCCGCTCTTGCCAGCTTCGGCCCTTGGTGACAATGTCGAGGGCCTGCTGCATGGTGTGGAGCGTCTGATCGGCCTGCATGGCCTTGGGACCTGCCTCGATAGCCGTGGCGCGGGCCTGCTGCGCCTCCTGGCCCTGCTGCTTCATCTGCTGGAGCATGATGGCCTTCGCAAGACCTGCCTGCGACTGCATCTGCACGCGACCAAGCAGGAAGTTCTGCACCTGGTCGTTAGGCATGACCTGCGGACCCTGGCCGGGGAGCTGCACCATCGAGAACGACCCGTCGGCCAGCGGTGTGACCTGCGGGGTGTTGAGACGGCGCTGGTTGTCGAGCGTCTTGTCGAACGTGTCGTTGAACGCTGCGCCCGCGCCGGCCAGCCCCTTCTGGAGGTTTTCACCGCCCATGAGGGCCGAGCCGGCTGCGAGCAGGCTGTTGTTGAGCGCCATCCTGGGGTCCGTGGCCTGGTGTTGGAACATCGCCTGGATCGGCGACATCTGCGGACCTTGGGAACCCTGCGGCGTCAGCATCGGAGGCTGGGCCTGGGGTGCCATTGCCTGAGCCACAGGGGTCTGCGGAGGTGTAAGGCTCGGATCGGCCATAGCAGCTGCGAGGTACGACGGAAGACCTGATTGGTCCGGGTATCCCGTCTGGAACCCGCGCATCGCCTGGGCGAGGTACGAAGGGAGCTGTGCGCCCCCATCGGTTAGGGATCCTGTATTAAACAAGCCCTCGTACTGGTCTGAGGTAGCCATTGGTTATCCGGTCGTGAATCCGTAGGAGTTACCGCCGCCGCTGTAATACGACGACAGGTCAGGAGTCTGGTAGCTCGGGCTTGCCGTGATAGCGCCAAAGGTTGGCGAGCCTCCCGAGTCCGAGTACCCGCCGAGTTTGCCAAAGGCACCCGCGCCCATCATTCCGCCACCAATGGCACCTTGGAGCGCCCCCCCGATCACCGACGGGCCGACCGAGGACACTGCAGGACCTCCCCACTTTCCGTTGATCACGTTCATGTACTGACCGATCAGGTTGAGCGGAGTGGTCTGGTCTTCCTGGAACTTCTGGTATGCGGCCTGGTCCTGGTTCTGCTGCTGGTTCTGGAACATCCCGCCGGCCGCGTTGAGCTGGTCGAAGTTGTTCCCGTTGGCCTGCTGACCGTTGAGGAGCGCCTGGTTACCCATCTGGAACGCTGATCCGACTTGCTGGTTGGCATCTAGGGCGTGCTGCTGGTTGGCGTTGTACTGGTTTTGCGCGGCCGCCATGCCCGTGTTGAACATCTGCCCTTGGATCTGCTGGGCGTTCGCGAGCATGTTCTGCTGCGCGTGCGACTGCATGATCGCTTGGGCTACGCCCGTGCGGGTCGAGTCGGTGTTCCCGGCGCCGGCCGCGTTGACCGCGAGCGTGGGGAGCTGGGACTCGTTGAGGTCCCGAGAAACCGAGAGGTTCGCGGCGTCGATCATGCCCTGCGTGGTCGAGCTGTTCGCGAGCTGACTGCCGGCGTCGATGAAGCCCTGCATCGGGTTTGCACCCTGCGCAGTGTTGAGCAGTCCCTGCGCATTCGCGCCGTACGCCGATCCGGCGCCGGTCATGCCCATGCCGGTGTTGAAGAACTGGTTGGCCGTGTTCTGGCCGTTGCCGTTTGCCCATGCAGCCGTCTGGTTTGCACCTTGGGTCTGGTAGGGATTCAGGCCGGCGACGCGCTCTCCCGAGTACGTGCCCATACCCTGGGCAGCGTGGAGTGCGTCCTGGGCGTTCTTAAACTCGCCCGAGATGTACGGCTGGGCCGCAGACCACGGGGAGTTCGCGGCCTCTGCGGCAGACTTCGCCGCATCCGCCTGATTACTCGAAGAGATCGAGCTGCCCACAGCACCGATGGCTGCAGCGCCTACCGTCGCAGCGGCAACGTTCATCTGCCATACGTTCATGGCTGGGCAAAGGATTTTGAGGAGCGTCTTGAGCATTAAGTACCTTGGTGTACAACCTCTCGGTCTCGTGCCACCCCAAGCGTTCGAAGAGACGCCCCATGTCGAGGTGCAACTTCGTACCCGTGAAGACCTTCTTGACGCCACGCGCCTTAAGGGTCTTCTCCACGTACTTGAACAACTTCACGCCAGTCCATCCCTGCCGGTACTCCGGGGAGATGTAGTAGACGTCAGTAAAGCCGTGGAGGTCGTTCTTGTAGTGGAGATGGGGCCGAACGATGGTGATGTGGTAGCCGACGATCTCGCCTGCCTCGCGGGCAGTCACGATGTGCAGCGCACCGGAATCAGCAAATGCTTCGTACGACTGATAATCCGGGGCCAGCTTGATGGAGTCGCGGTTGATTGCGATCTCCTCCCAATGCGCGGGCCACAGGACTTCCATCTCGGCCACAATGTCGCGCCACTGCTCTACTTGGTAGGTAATCACGGCTTTGAGGTCCGAATGTCCACGACCATGTGAATGCGGTCGCAGGGGGAGTTGTTGATGACTTCGTGCTCTTCGGCGTTCTGGAACCACCAGGTCTCTCCCGGTGCCATGTACACGTCCTCGTCGCCAGAGCGGAAGAACACGCCCGGGGCGCTCTGGAGCACCACATGGAAGCGGTCGTAGTACTCGGCATGAGCTGCCGTGTCCGCGTGCGGGAAGATGCGACCACCCGGGGCGATCTTGTTGATGATCACGCGTCCGAGGCGCTCACCGCCGACCCGAGCCATGAGGCCCATGACGATGGCACGCGCTTCCGGGAGGGTCTTGTAGACATCCTGGTCGACGCATTCGTGCTGATCGAAGGTCTCCATATGCTTCTTCAGGAGTTCCTCGGTCTCATGCACTGAGCGCGGCGGGAAGCGAAGGAGGATCGACTCGATCTGGCCGAACGGACCCTGGGGGTAGTCCCGCAGATACGTGTCTTCCTTCCAGATTTCCGGACGGCGCTGTATGGCGAGGTTCAGAGGGACCGTGTCGAGGCCGCTCGCGATTCGCATGAAGTTCTTCATTTACTCTCTCGTTTAAGGGGTGTTACGCCACTGCCGCGATCTGCTTTAGGGCCTCGTTGATGGCCGTGATCGATCGTTCGATCTTTTTGAGTTCTGCGTCCAGCCAGAGGGTCAGCGACTGACCCTGCGCCGGCGCGGACGTGCGGACGTAGTTGTGCAGTGGGTTGGAAAGGGTTACAGCCATGGTTACCTCCGGGACAGCGACTTGACCTCAACGTCCATACCTGAGATCTGGAAGTTGGAGATCGACGACGTGCTGAACTTGTAGGACAGGTACCGGCCCGAGACCATCATGTCGACCTTGTAGTCCGTTGCCGGGTTGTAGGTCGCCGTGGATCGGTACGTGGGGGTTGCCTCAGGGAGATCCGATGATCCGAACTGGACCGTGAAGGTCCCTCCGGTGTCGTCGAACGAGGCCTCGGGGATCGCGCACTGGACGGTCTTGTAGGAACGCAGAGGCAACCCTTGGACGGCCAGCGATACTCCGGTGCGCTCCACGTAGGCGGGCATCAGGGTCTGCGGGGCTGCTGGCAGGTTAACCAGGCCGATTGTCGGGAGGTCGATGGCATAGACGTATGTCGTCGACAGCGAGTGAGCCTGGTCGGCGATCCCGAGCATCACGGAGATCCGTGGGGTCCCACCGCCCGAGAAGGACGCATACGAGGTGTTGTACAGCGCGTAGCTCGAGGGGGTTGTCGGGAAGAAGTCAGAGACCAGCGCCGAGTTGACCTCGGTGCCCCCGACGATGTTCGGGAGGTCCATGAAGGACCAGGTGTCGTTCTTGTAGTTGTAGACCGCAGCCTGGTTGCAGAACTGTGTGCCGGCGAAGTTCGCCTCGTCCTGCAGCGTCGCGTAGCAGAAATAGATCAGCTTGGCAACCGGGTCATGCAACGTGAAGCAGGAGGTCTGCTTGCTGCGGTCCAGGGTGTCGAAGATCCGGCGGCGTACGCGGCCCTCGGCAAGCGACTGGCGGGTGAAGCCGTCGTGGACGTAGATGTCGTTGTCGCCGAACACGAAGTGCTTGCTCTCGACCTCTACCACGCAGTTCACGTTGACGACGCCGCCCTCGTAGGGGATGCGCCGCCAGTTCCAGACGTTGAGGTCGCCCGACGGCTCCATCATCCAGATCTCGTTCTGCGAGTAGATGAGGAAGAAGTTGCCAAGCGCGAGGCCGTCGCGGATCGGATCCTTCATGTCCCCGATGGTGTTCTCGCCGGACACGTAGTTGGCATTCGCCGGGTTCCATGCAACGGTCGAGACTAGGCTCGAGTACTGGATCGGGTTCGACCATTTAACGAGCGTCGGGAGCTGCTTTCCGTTTCGATTCATGCCGAGCGTGATGCAGTACCCAAGGAACCCCCGGATGACGTTGGGGAAGTCCGTGGCCGTCCAGTCGTTGCCCATCAAGCTGTAGTGCGCGTCCGTGGCGATGTTGCGCACGTACGGCAAGCTACCCGGGCGGGCGAGGAACGAGAGGCCTGCCACCTGGGCATGGCTCCAGGGGCTGTCGTTGGTCGGCAAGGTCCCTGACGTAGGCGTCGCAAACACCAGGGAACCATTGGGGTACGTGCGAACCGTACCGTCGTTGTCGGTCACGAAGACCGTCTCGCCGGCAACCGGATCCGAGTACGTACCGACGAATCGCGAGGTGTTCTCGGGACCACCTGAGGCAGACTCGTATACCGCCGTGTCGTTGGCATACGTGTCCGTATTTGGGTCGGTTGCCCACGTCAGCACCGTGTTGAGCGGGGCGAACAGCGGCTTGAAGACCGGTGCGCGTTGCACCTGGCCTTCGTTGAAGATCACGTTGTTGCCCGCCGAGAACGCGTTGGGCGGGAGATCGTACGGGCTGGAGTCGGTGATCACCCCCACGCCCCCGAGTTGACGAAGCGGGAGGTTAGCCATGGATTACGTCTTCATGATGTAGCAGAGCGCCAGATACGGCGGTAGGCAGGAGTGCGTATGGTCTCCAACCTGGTTGATCGTGTGGGTGTGACCGTTCGTGGTTACTCCGGATAGCACCGTGGCACCGGCCCCTGCAGCGACCGCGAGGTTCGACAGCGTGAGACTGGCTTGTGCCGAGTTCTCGGTGTGCGTGTGCGACCCGCCGAAGCCGGTGATCGCCGACCCGCCGACCTGCAGTGGGGGTACCGAGGAGCCGGCGCCCATAACGAAACTACCGCTGAGGTTCGGGGTGTTGTGCGTCCCGTCACACAGGACGTACCCCTGGGGAATCGCGGAGATTTGCCCGGACCACAGCACGATGGCACCCGAGGGGACCGGGCTGTTCAACTGGGCCGGGGTGGCCGTTACGGGGCCCGAGAGGTTCGGGAACGTATTCGTCAGCGCCAGCTTGATCATCCGAAGATGGTCGTCGGCCTGCGACACCGAGTCGGTGGACAGCGGGTTCGTGGGGACGAGCTGGTTGACGTACTGCGCGGATTCGATGCCCATGCTTACACCTTCATGATCAACGCCAAGGCGTAGTAGGGGTTGCGGATGTCGATGGCAGTGCCGCTACCGGTATTGCCAATCGATACGTTGTGGGCGTGGTTACCTGCCGCATCCATGTAGATGCCGGTGCCCGAGCCACCCGTGGTGCCATTGAAGGTCCCATCGTTGCCGGTGTTTGCCGAGCCGCCCGTGAGAGCGCCCGAGCCACTGCTGTCCACGTTCTGGGCGATAACCGTGAACGGGTGCGCGTGGCCCGGGTCATGCAGCGGGTGTGTGTGGTTACCTTGGGCATCCGTGCTCGCCGAGTGGCTGTGCGCGGGAAGCTGGGCCACGCTCAGGGCAATCTGGGAGTTGCCTCCCGTGTTACCCGTGGTGTACGAGAGACCCGACCCGACGATGAAGCGGTCCCGGAGGTCCGGAGGGGTGATCTGCCCGGTACCGTCCGAGCGATTGACAGCGACGCCGTTACACAGCGTCCAGCCGGCCGGGATCGAGCTGCCCGACCACATCGCGATAAGACCAACGGGGGTGCCGTTGCTCAGGTTTTCGTGCGTAGCCGATACCGCGCCCTTCACGTTCGGGAAGGTGTTCTTGAGGGTCGCCTTGATGAGAGTCAGGTGGCCCTGGGCCTGCGCGACCGCATCGGATGCCACGGGGTTCGTGACGACCAGGTCGCTGATGTAAGTGCCTGTTTCGAGTGCCATAGGGGACGTGCCCCTTGCGGGCACTTAGGGGGTTGGTGGAAGGAGGTGCGGAAGGAAGCGCTCGACCATGCGCTGCAGCGTGTAGCACATGGGTTCGCCCTGGCCCTGGTGGGCAGTGATTCCGGCCCAATCGAGGATGTCGAGGGAAGCGTGGGTGCATTCGTGGACGAGCGCCCCTGCCCCTGCCCCACGGGCAACCCAGATGACGAACGTGGACCCTGCGTTCCAGCAGAGGCCCTCGGTCTCGGGGTCGGGGCTGAAGGACAGGTCGTACTGCCTGGCCAGCCGGCGCATTGCGGCCGAATCTTGGGTGAAGAGGACCCTGCACCCCCAGGGGTCGGCCCGGTGTTCGTGGACTTTCTTCATGGAAAAGTTGTACAACTTTGGGGCACCTGGGGGGTACCTTTATGAAAATGGGGCCGGGTCATTTCTGGACACCCGGGGTGCCCCCAGGGGGGTCTGTGTTTTGGGCGGAAGACTCCCATTCAGGAGGTCTAACAACAACAACAACGCCGAGAGCTTTACCGGCTTTTTTGAAGTGCCCTGAAATGCCGCATGGGGGGTACATCCGGCAGCCAGATTCGCTGGGAAACCGGGGAGCGTTGCGCAACCCCTTGAATTCATTGACGTTACGTTAGATGGACTATCTAATGCGATGGAAACTGGAGGGAATCTAGAGGGATACGTGATCGAATCCCCAGGGGCCGCGCGGGTGTATCGGCGCCCTACCGTTTCGCGTGGCACACATACAACGCCACTAGACGGGGCTGAAAATACTTATGGTGTTTCGCGGGCCGCGTTGATCGAACGGTGGACGAAAAAATTTCTCTGGCCCTATTGTGCAATCTTGTACAACCCTGTTATAGTTCGTCTCACGCTGCAGCAACGCAGCAACAAACGAACAGAGGTGTACAGCATGGCACGAAAACTCATCAGAACCCTTGAGGGCGACCTGCAAACCGTGAAGGTGTACCGCGATTCGGAATGGAATGAATACGTGGTGTGCGTTGTGGGCAACCCGGACGCAGACTATTTCACCAATGACCGTGCGGACGCTATTGCAACCGCTGAACTGATGGCGGATGCCGCGTAACGACACAAGACACTGAGGACTACACACCATGGCACAAGCAAAGAACCCGAACGGCTACATCATTTATCGCGGCCCTTCCCTGCTCGATAGAAGACCGATCGTCGTCGTTGCAATCACGAAGAGCGCCAACAGCAAGACCGGCAATATGGTGCAAACGTATATCATGCGCGACGACATTAAACCGACTGCCGCATTGAAGACCGGCGATGACGCCAGCGTATGTGGGGATTGCAAGCATCGCCCGATTAACGGCGGGGCCTGCTATGTGACCGTGTTTCAGGGGCCTTTGGTCGTCTGGAAACAGGTTCAGAAAGGCGCGTATCCGGTCGCCACACCTGAGCAAGTGGGCGCGATGGTTGCCGGTCGTATGGTCCGTCTGGGATCGTATGGCGATCCGATGGCGGTCCCTGCGGACGTGTGGCAAGCCCTGACGGCGCAAGCTAGTGGTATGACTGGTTACACCCATCAATGGAGAAACAAAAGCATTGACGTTGTACAACGCAATACTGTACTATCTTTAACCATGGCGTCGGTTGATAACGCCAGTGAAGCAAAGCAGGCGAAAGAATCGAACCTGCGTTACTTCCGAATCCGGACGGCCGACGAGCCTGTCGCGAAGGGTGAATTCATGTGCCCTGCTAGCGAAGAGGCCGGTATGCGCAAGACATGCGCAACCTGTGGTGCGTGCAATGGCACGGATTCGAAAGGGAACGCGAAAGCGTCGCCTGTGATTATCGTGCATGGCCCTACTGCGTCGCGTTTTGCGAAACAGAGGGCTTTGGTTTAACCGTCAGTTGTACAACACACTGCTATTCTGTACAGCATGAAAACCAAAAGAAGAGTATGCGCCGTGTCTCATTCGGTTATGGGGCACGGCTGACAAACGGACGCAATACCCGGGCTTTTGTCCGGGTTCGTAATCAGCATATTTGAGGAGCTATACATGTTCGGCACCTATCGCGGAATCCGCATCAAAAAGACCGCCCAGACGTATCAGGCAGTAATCGCCGGCCGGGTTCGTTGGGGAACCCTTGCAGAGCTGCAAGCGGACATCGACTCACACCTGAGGATCAACCATGCGTGAATCGCAAAAGATCGAACGGGCCTTTGCGGGCGCCATTGCCGGCGCAGTGAAGACAGCGACCGGCCGCGTTATCGCGGTTGAGGTAACACTCATCAATCGCGAGCAATTCAGCGTGCTTTGCGATGGAGTCGCGGCACTGAATGAGGCGACCAAGTTTCTGTCATGCGTCGACACGCTCACGCTCGAAAGTATTGAACTCGACGCGGCAATCGGCGCTATCGCTTTCTACCGTTTCAAGTGAGGTCTCTATGACGCTCGAACAGATTGTTAACGCACTGCAAATCCTCCGGGCCGCTTGCGGCACCACTGGCGCAACGTACGAAAACGGACAGTTTCACGCACATTAGGTGACGCAATGAGCACACAGCAAATGGGGGTCGTTGAAAAGGCACGGATACAGGCAGCATGTAACAGACTCGCTGCACTTGACGCACTGCCCTGCGATACCTTGGAAAAGGTCGCGGCGCACTTCATGGCCAATGCGAGTTGTGAGGAAATCGACAGCTTGCGCGGGACCCTGCGAATCCTTTTCCATGCCGTCAAAAACCGTGAGGCAACGACCCATGCTTAATACTCTGGAATCCTACAGAGAAGCCGGCCGGCAGTGCGCCATCGCTCGTAATCAGAAAGACGAGATGCGGGCGCGGCATTGGTCGCAATGGGCAACGCATGCCGGACGTCTGGAGACCCCTGAGGATCGCCGAACGGCTCGCGAAGAATTCCAGAGCGCCTACAGGGAAACACGAACCCCCATAGCGGGCGAGCTACTTTGACCGAACGAACGCACACGACAGAACCCTAGCCTAACCCGCTGGGGTTTTGTCGTATGCGCTCGCTGTTTGTGCGCCTGCCTGCCTTGGGGTTCCCATGGCGGGCCGGTTGCGCTCGCCTATGCGGATGTACGCGCCCATATGTCGACACTTACGAAAGCCAGTGTCGGCGCGGGTTCGCGCATGCGTTGCGTGTGCTTTGCCGCGTCCGCTGTAGGCCGTTTTAACGGCTCGCACGGATGCGCCCTTGCCTACCCCTTACCACGCCGCATGAGCGGCTTTGAGAGGCTGTACGGAATCTTTTGAATGCATTCACCCTAAACCGCCATACAGGCGCCCTGACGGGTTGAGGAGAAACACCCTCACCTACCCCCTTAGGCTCGCCGAGCGAGCGGCTACAGGAGCCTATGCGGCAGCGTGGCGCCGTATCGGCGCGGGGCTGGCATGGTCTCGCCTGTGTACCCCAGAGGGGCCGGCGTGCATCCGAATCAGGGGGTGGTGAGCCGAAAGAATGCCCCTGCGGCGGCACAAGGCTGCTGAGGGGCTTCTGGGTGTCCAGGGAAAACTGGAAAATTTGGCTGCAGGGCTGAAAAAGGTTTGGAAAATTTCCCACCGGATTTTGCCGGGGCCTTTCGCAGTCCGAACTTTTTGACTCGAGCGTGTCCTCTCGGGAGCGAGAGAGAATGCCTGGTTACGGTAGGCTACCGGATAACCAAGAGGACACGCTCGAGTCCCATGCCTTGCGCATGGTCGAGGCCTCGGCGTTGCACGGAGGTCTTGGGGACTCCCCTGCGCCAATCTGGCTAGGCGGGGAGGATCCTGTCGACATTACGCCCCCGACAGTCAGGGCTTCACAGCCACACGCACTTCCTCGCATGCTGAGGAAGGCCCGGTGGACGTCTGTGTCTCGTTACATCCACACCTTCGCCAGGCATTCGAACACCCTGCTCAGTGTCCAGCGAACCCCGAAGAGGGCCAGCTTGAACGGCATTAGGATGTAATCGATGATGGTGGCGATGCCCATCAGCAATCCCCTGAGAACCCCCGGCATTACCAGGGCAATCAGGACGAGTGCTAGCAGGATGTGTGTGGTTGTCATGTTTGGCGCTCCCCGTGGTGCTGCCGGGAGTCTACGCTCGGCCCAACGCTACGGATAGACATTGCACCACACAGTGTTGTGTTGTACAGCAAAAAGGAGCCAAAGGAGTTCCGCAAGACTCTTAGCGGCACCTGCCCATACCCTGGCGATCTGCTTAGATCGTTGCTGTTGGTGCTGAGATTCACCAGGGTCACCTTATGGTGGTCCTGAGGAACTCCTTTGGGTCCTAAGGTTGTCCTATAGGGTAAAACCTATACAACAACCTTACTTCTATCTTATAGGAATCCTATAGATCCCTTGGGGTCCCTTAAGAACCCCCCTACCCCCCTATGAGGGTCTTCTTTCGTAAGTGTCGACTAATTCGTGTTGGTCTATTTCATGGTCGTGGTCTCGTACCTGGTCGCCACCCAGGCGGGTATCGGCGTGTTGCTGAGGGACGCGGTCCCTTCTTTCGTAAGTGTCGACTAATTCGCATCTGGCGGAACCCCCGGTAAATCAAGGGGATGTATTTAGTCGACGCTTACGATAGACGAGGCCGCGCTGGTCTCCGCCGATTTTTTGTACAACATTGTGTTGCACGACGCATACTTGCCTGATAAGATGCCTCTTCCCTGATGCATCGCCTACACGGAGCACCACATGAACCTGATGGACCTCGATCTGAACTACGCACGCCAGGCCGAACTCGAGCAATCGATGATCGAGCGCGGTCAGCAGCGTTACGTCGACCAAAACGAGCGAGCGCTGCGCGACGGCGATGTGGCCCGCAACCAGGGCAAGCTGTTCGCCCAGGCATTCCAGAAGTCCGTGGTCGCCATCGGTGCGGCTGCGCTGGCCGAAGCGGCTAAGGGACGCGGTCGCCCCGCCCCGCACGCTGCGGCCCTGAAGTCCATCGATCACGACCTTCTGACGGCGATGGTCCTCAAGATCCTGTTCAACACTGCGTCGTCCGAGTGCCCCGAGATCATCGAGGCGGCTCTGGCCATCGGCTTCGAGTGCGAGGCCGAGATCGCCGTGCAGAAGCTCGCCGAGCAGGCCAAGGCGACAGACGACAAGGAGCTGAAGAAGCTGGTCGGCCGCAAGGTGACGTCGGCCCGCGCCGGCAAGCTCAAGGGCGAGGCGATTCTCGAGGCTGCAGGATTCCAGGAGAACAACGACGCGCTGGTCAAGTGCGGCATGGGCCTGATCAACGTCGTCCTGCCGGCGCTCGACATGTTCGATCTGGTCGAGGGCAACGAATTCGAGGGGTCGTCGAGCCTCCGTTTCACCGAGGCCGCACAGGCTGAGATGGACGGGATGGCCGAGCTGCAGCAGTGGATGCACCCGGTCTACCAGCCGATGGTCACCCGCCCGAACCCGTGGACGGACTTCAGCACGGGCGCGTACAACGACCCGCGCGTGGCCAAGACGGTCCCGCTGATGGTCACCCTCAACCGCAAGCAACGCCGCGAAGTGGACGCTGCCGCGAGAGCGCAAGCGCCGTTCGTCCGTGCCCTTAACGCGGTCCAAGACGTACCTGTGCAGATCAACGCCAAGGTGCTCGACGTGCTGGAGCACTGCTTCACGGCAGGCATCGCGGTCGGTAAGGTCCCGGGTCTACCCGTGGCCATCCCTGCGGACCTGGACGCGAAGCAAGCGATCAAGCTGCGCAAGGACAACGGCGCGGCGCGAGCCAAGCGCAACGCGATCCGGTCTGTGATCGCCGAGGCCCGCAAGTACGTGGGCACGCCTTTCTACCAACCCCACACGCTCGACTGGCGCGGCCGCGTATATGCCCGCCCAGGCTTCAATCACCAGCGTGCCGACTTCGCGAAGGGCCTGTACGAGCTAGCCAACGGCGAAGTGCTGAACGACGACGGCGTCTACTGGCTCAAGTGGCACGTCGCAACGACAGGTGCGTTCAAGGTTGACGGCCAGTCGGTCGACAAAATGCCTCACGACAAGCGCGTAGAGTGGACCGAGGCGAACCTGTGGCTCGTCCGCGCGGTTTCCGAGGACCCCATTGGTAACCTCGAGCTGTGGAAAGACGCCGACAGCCCCTTCTGTTTCCTCGCCGGCTGCATCGCGCTGCAGGACTACTTCGCGAACCCCGAGACGTACGCCTGCCACATCCCCGTGGCGGTGGACGGTTCGTGTTCCGGCCTGCAGCACTTCAGCGCCCTGCTGCGTGACCCCGAGGGTGGTTCCTACGTGAACCTGCTGCCTTCTGAGCTGCCCGGTGACGTGTACGCTGAGGTCGCCAAGCTGGTGAAGCCGCTCGTCGAAGCTGACATGAGCGACCCCGAGCTTGCCGGCCATGCCGCGAAGTGGCTGAAGTACGGCATCGACCGCAAGGTGGCGAAGCGGGCCACGATGACGTTCGTTTATGGGAGCAAGCAGAAGGGCTTCGCCGACCAGCTCGTCGAGGACATCATCGACGTGGATGGCAAGGGCCGCGAGATTTTCGGCACCGAGTGGTCCGAGCAGGTCCCGGCGGCGCACTACCTGGCCGCGCACATCATGGCCGCAGTCAAGGCGACCGTGAAGGCAGCAGCGGACGCGATGGAGTGGCTGCAGAAGGTCGCCGGCATTCTGGCGCGTCACAACGTGCCGGTGCGTTGGATCACCCCGCTCGGCCTGCCGGTCGAGAACGCCTACTACAAGCCGAACACGAAGCGCGTGCAGACCACCCTGTGGAACCGTGCGCTCAACGTGCCGACCACGTACACCCCGAAGGTCACCGTCGGGTTCACGAAGGACCTGCTGGAGCACAAGCAGCGCAACAGCATCGCACCGAACTTCGTCCACTCGCTGGACTCGGCGCACCTGATGAGCGTCGTCCTGAAGTCGGTCGACAACGGGATCCGCGACTTCCTGCTGATCCACGACTCGTTCGCGGCGCTGCCGAACCAGATGCCGAAGTTCAACGCGCTGATCCGGGACGCGTTCGTCGAGCTGTACGCAGACAACGAACCGCTCGAGGTGGTGCTGTCGAACGCGGTCGAGGACCTGATGGCCTTGGTAGCTACCTGCGAGGACGCGGACGGCATGAAGAAGCTGCAGAAGTCTATGCAGGATCTCGGCAAGCTGGGGATCCCGGCGAAGGGCACCCTGAACCTGGAGGACGTCAGAAAGTCCGCCTATGCATTTGCCTAATTGCTGTACAACACAACACCAAACAGAGGCCCCATGTGGGCCTTTGTGCATTTAATCGACACTTACGAAAGAAGACCCCGTGTGAATTCACTGCGGGTATTTAGTCGACGCTTACGAAAGAAGCCCGCAGTTTTTTCTTGTACAACACACTGTTGTACACCATCACACGGATTTGGAAATGGAACACCGCGCACTCGACACCCACTTCGACGATTTCGTCGGCGGCGACCCCATGCCGCTCGACGCAGCAGTTGGCCTGATGGCCCGAGGTTTCGACCTCAACACCCTCGAGGGCCGCGTGCCCTTCGACCCCTACTTCAACGACTGAACACTATACGAGAAACATGAGCAAGAACATCACCACGCCGAAGGGCTCCGCTGGCTACCTGAACCTGTTGGTCCCGGACACGCGCTTCGATCCGGAAGGCAAGTACAAGGCCAGCGTGACGCTGCCGGATGCTGAGGCAGCGAAGATCATCGAACTCTGCAAGGAGGAAGCGATCGACGAGCTGGGTCCGAAGAAGGCCGCGAAGGCCAAGATGCCCGGTAAGGAGAACGAGGACGGTACGGTCACGTTCACCTTCAAGAGCAAGTCGAAGCCGAAGCTGTTCGACGCGAAGGGCAACCCGATCCGCAACACCTCGTCGGTGGAGCGCGTCGGCGGCGGCTCGACGATCCGCGTCAAGGGTTCGGCGAAGGCCTACGAGAATGGCGCGAACATCGGCGTCACGCTCTACCTCAACGAGGTCCAGCTCATCAAGCTCGTCGAGTTCGGCGGTGGCTTCGAAGCGGTCGACGACGAAGACGGTTTCGTGGCTGACAACACGCCGGCCGCAGCGGAAACGTTCGACGGCGGCGAGGCGCCTGCAGAAGACGGCCCGGTGGACTTCTGATGATCCACCCCCGCCGCTCCAAGGCCTCCTGGTTTGCGAAAAAGAACCAGGTGGTCAAGGTGAAGGCGAAGCTGCGGTCGGGTCTCGAAGACAAGATCGCGGCGCAGCTCGACGAGGCAGGGGTCGCATACGAGTACGAGAAGCTCAAGGTCCCGTACTCGATCCCACACACGTACAACCCTGACTTCCGACTGGCGAACGGAATCATCATCGAAGGCAAGGGACTGTTCACGTCCGAGGATCGCACCAAGCACCTCGCAGTCAAGAAGCAGCACCCCCACCTCGACGTCCGCTTCGTTTTCACCCGTAGTGCCTCCCCCCTGTACAAGGGTTCCAAGACCACGTACGGCGGCTGGTGCCAGAAGCACGGCTACAAGTACGCCGACAAGCTCATCCCCCCTGAATGGTTAGCAGAACCAAAGAGATAGAACTGACGTGACCCAAGAAGACAAGATCCTGAAGCACCTGCGAACCGCAGGGAGCATCACCCAGCGCGAGGCCCTGATGGACCTCAGCATCCAGTCGCTGACCCGGCGCATCACGACGCTGCGCGACCGTGGCTTCAACATCCACGGTGTCCCGAAGATCCACCCGCTCACCCGCCAGCGCTACATGCGCTACGTCCTGGGCACCCCGGAGCGCCACGCGATCAAAGGGAGCCGCTGATGGCACGCGTCAAGCACACCAAGAACGGAAACGTAAAGGTCCTGCTCGACGCTGACGAGGCCGAGGCACTGCGCACCCTCACGCGCTACGGCCCGGGTCTCCTGGAGCGCCACGAAGGCGTCCGCACACGCGTGCTGGACGTCCTGGACTGCATCGACGTCGCCATGTGCGAAGCAGGCATCACTGCCGCGCTATAGCGGCACCTACGAGCGAGAGAGAGAGCATGCAACACCGGTTTCACTACTCCGGCGAACACATCTTCATCAAGCAGACGACGCTGGACGACGACGCGACGTGGATGCGCGTCCTAAGCGAGTTCGCGGACTACCTCGGGGCCATCTACGGCTACTGCGTCAAGGACAAGATCATCGTGAACGTGGGCGGCGAATACGTGCCGCTGCGCCAGCAGATGGTCGACGAGGCCATCAACGAGGCCTTCTGATGAACATCCGAATCCACCGCAGCGACTTCACGTTCGAAGACTTCACCGGGGTCGAGAAGATCGCAAGGAGTTGGAACGACGACCTGCTGATCACCCTCGACGATCCGAACTCGATCTATGGGTCATCCGACCGAAGCGTCAGCGTGTTCGGTTTGACGAGCATCGAGATACGCGTCCCATGACCCTCAACCAGAAGTTCGTGCAGTACCTGATGTCCTCATACCTCTACTACGAGGAGGGCCGTAGCGTGCTTTCGGACACTGAGTTCGACGCGCTCTGCAAGGAACTGCTCGAGCGCTGGGACGAGATCACTCACCGCCACAAGGACCTGACCACCAGGGAGGACCTGGAGGCCGGCACAGGGTACGCGATCAAGTACCCGTCCATCGTCGTCGGCGCGGCCCGCCACTGGTGGTACGCGAATAACCCGCAGGTCCTCGAGGCCCGCAAACCAACTAAGAGAACCCGTGCAACACGAAGAATCCCACCTGATTCGCAAGGGACCCTGTGACAACTGCGGGTCGAGCGATGCAAACGCGCTGTACTCGGACGGACACACCCATTGCTTCTCATGTGGCCACTTCGAGAACGGCGACGGTGAAGTAACGACAAGGAAGAAAACCGTGGCAGCTAGCCTGGACGAATACATCGAAGCAGACGTACGCGGACTGCCCGCGCGGCAGATCAGCGAAGAGACGTGCCGGATGTTTGGCGTCCGCGTTGGGCGGCTGCGTAGCGGCGACGCTGTTCACATGTACCCGTATTTCCGGGACAACCAGGTCGTGGCCTTCAAGGCACGCGGCCAGAGCAAGGAATTCAAGTTCATCGGTGAGACCAAGCACCCGACGATGTTCGGGCAGAACCTCTGGAACGGGGGCAAGAAGCTGGTGGTCACCGAGGGCGAAATCGACGCGCTGACGGTCTCGCAACTGCAGGGCAACAAGTGGCCTGTGGTGAGCGTACCGAACGGCGCACAGGGCGCAAAGCGGGACATGGCACGGCAGATGGACTTCTTCGAGCAGTTCGACGAGATCGTCCTGATGTTCGACAACGACGAGCCTGGTCGCGCTGCTGCGAATGAATGCGCCGAGCTGTTCAACCCGGGGCGCTGCAAGATCGCCACGCTGCCCCTGAAGGACCCCAACGAGTGCCTGCAGAAGGGCCGAGGCCAGGACGTTATCCAGGCCATCTGGAACGCGAAGGCATTCCGCCCCGACGGCATCAAGTCGATCCGGGACGTTGCTGCTGAAGCTGCAGTCGACATCCCCGACGGGGCGCCGTGGTGGCTCCCCAAGCTGACCGAGCTGACCTACGGCCGGCGCGAGGGGGAGTGCTACGCGTTCGGCGCAGGCACCGGTATCGGTAAGACCGACTGGTTCACGCAGAGCATCGCGTACGACCTGCTGGAGCTGAAGCTAAACGTCGGCGTGCTGTACCTCGAGCAGCCGATTGTCGAGACCGCACGACGGATCGCCGGCAAGGCTGCAGGCAAGGTCCTGCACGTACCCCGCAAGGCGACCATTGAGGAGCGCCAGGCGGCGCTGGAGTTGATCTCCGAGGGCGACCGTCTGCACCTGTACGACTCGTTCGGCGCGGCCGATTGGGAAGTCGTGAAGGCGAAGATCCGGTTCATGGTTCACGGCCTTGGCTGCAAGTCGATCTACCTCGACCACCTCACGGCCCTGGCGGCGGCTGAAGAGGACGAGCGTCGCGGGCTTGACCAGATCATGGCCGAGCTGGCCGCGCTGGCCCTCGAGCTGAAGATCTACCTGCACTTCATCAGTCACCTGACGCGCCCCAAGGACGGCCCTCCGCATGAGGAAGGCGGTCGCGTGAAGCAGACGCAGTTCCGAGGCTCCAACGCCATCGGTATGTGGTCGCACTTCATGTTCGGCCTGGAGCGCAACACGCAGGCAGAGGACGAGGAAGGAAAGCTCACCACGTTCCGCGTGATCAAGGACCGAAACACCGGCCAGGCGACTGGCAAAACCATCCCCCTGGGGTACGACACGCAGACCGGGCGCCTCTATGACGCCGACTCGTTCGCCCCTGAACCCAATCTCGAGGACTCGCATGCGTTCTAACCACAAACCGAAAACGACCGTCTACGTCATCCGCCGCACGGACAAGAAGGACCCGACGG
Source organism: Burkholderia sp. DN3021 (assembly GCF_049805555.1). Lineage (NCBI taxonomy): Bacteria > Pseudomonadati > Pseudomonadota > Betaproteobacteria > Burkholderiales > Burkholderiaceae > Burkholderia > Burkholderia sp. DN3021. The sequence goes on from NZ_JBNCAB010000018.1 coordinate 73,084, forward strand.
ACACCTCGCTGATCTTCGGCCACCCGGGCGGCTGCGGCCCCGACTACCCCCAAAACCGCACCTTCGTCACGAACGACCAGCGCCTCGCTAACCGTTTTCGCGACGAGATGGCGGGAAATTGGGGCCACAAGTGCCGATACGAAGTCGAACCGCGCGAGGTCCGCGTCTAACTTTTTTCCAAATCACTTAGGAGTCCCATGCGTATCACGTTCTTTGACCTGGAAACTGATGGCTTCCTGCAAATGGTCTCGAAGATCCACTGCATGTCCATCAAGAACCCCGCCAACGGACGTGTGCGCAGGTTCACCGAAGTGGACATTGAAGAGGGCCTGCGCCTGCTGATGAAGCTGGGCGAGGCTGGCAAGCTGGTCGGACATAACATCATCAACTTCGACATCCCCGTAATCCAGAAGCTCTACCCGTGGTTCAAGGTCCCCTTGGCAAACGTGGTGGACACGCTGGTTCTGTCGCGTCTGTTCTTCGCGGACATGATGACGCGCGACGGGGGGTTCATCAAGGCGGGCAAGCTCCCGGGCAAGCTCGTCGGATCGCACAAGCTGGAGGCATGGGGCTACCGCCTCGGCCTGCAGAAGGGCGAGTACGCAGACGACTTCAAGAAGGGGTGGATCGAGGCAAACGGCTGCGACGCGTGGCATGAGTACCTGGACACCCTGACGCCCAAAGCTGCCGAGAAGGCAGATAGAGAGAAGTGGCTGACGGCCTGGGGCAAGGAGAACTACCCGGCCGGCCTCGAGTGGGCGACCTACTGCGAAGAGATGGGCGCGTACTGCGACCTGGACGTCGAGGTGACCGAGGCTCTGTACAACCACCTGATGAAGATGGAGTACAGCGACTTGGCCATCGAGCTGGAGCACAAGGCGCGGCACTACTGCGCCAAGATGGAGCGCTCTGGCTGGCCGTTCAACCTCGAGGCAGCGGTCGCACTCTATTCGAAGCTGGCGCAGGAGCGGGACACCATCCGTGCCCGCATGATGGCCACCTTCCCTCCCCTCGTCATCGAGCGCAAGTCCGAGAAGACCGGCAAGCGCCTGAAGGACAAGGTGATCGAGTTCAACCCGGCGAGCCGCGACCAGATCGCGCAGCGCCTCATCGCCAAGTACGACTGGAAACCCAAGGAGTTCACCGAGGGTGGTAAGCCCAAGGTCGACGAAGACATCCTGAAGAAGCTGCCGTACGAAGAGGCGCAGATCCTGGCGGATTACTTCCTGCTGGAGAAGCGCGTCGGGCAGATCGCTGAGGGTGACCAGGCGTGGCTGAAGCTGGAACGCAACGGCCACATCCACCACTCGATCAACACGAACGGTGCGGTGACGGGCCGCTGTACGCACAGCTCGCCCAACATCGCGCAGGTTCCGTCGATTCGTGCCCTGCACGGCCCCGAGTGCCGCGAGCTGTTCGGAGTGCGCCCCGGGTTCGTTCAGGTGGGAGCCGACCTTTCCGGTCTCGAGCTGCGCTGCCTGGCGCACTTCATGGCTCGCTGGGACGGCGGGGCCTACGGGAACATCGTCCTCAACGGGGACATCCACACCGAGAACCAGAATGCTGCCGGCCTGCCGACCCGTGACAACGCAAAGACATTCATCTACGCGTTTCTCTACGGCGCCGGGGACGTGAAGATCGGCTCCATCGTCGCACCCACGGAATCTGATCGCGCCCAGCAACGCCGAGGCAAGGCCCTGAAGGAGAAATTCCTGGCAAGCCTACCGGCGCTGAAGAAGCTGAAGGAGGCCGTGGAAAAGGCAGCGAAGCGCGGGTACCTGATCGGTCTCGACGGGCGCCGGGTGATGGTTCGCTCGGCCCACGCGGCCCTCAACACCCTCCTGCAGGGCGCTGGGGCGCTGGTGTCGAAGCAGTGGGTCATCGAAGTCTTCGAGGAAGCCGAGCGTCGCGGCCTGAAGTACGGCTGGGACGGCGACTGGACCCTCATGGGCTATATCCACGACGAAATGCAGTTCGGGGTCCGCAAGGGTCTCGAGCAGGAGTTCGGGGAGATGGTCGTCGAATGCGCACGCCGAGCTGGCGACTTTTTCAAGTTCAGGTGTCCTATCGATGCCGAGTTCAAAGTGGGAGCGAATTGGCGTGATTGCCACTGACCTGATGCATGTACTGCGCGAATGCCGGAGTGCTCCGGTGTTCGTCAAGGGCAACTACGCCCGAACGAACGCCATCGACGTGGCTATGGCTGCGTCGCTGGGCTTCATCACAACCGAGAGCGAGTCGGGAGTGTTCAGCAACCGCTGGCACCTGACTGGCAAGGGCATGGAATGCCTGAACGCCGAGGCGCGGAGCCGAGGCAATCCGAAAACCAACCGTCGGATTCGACGAAAACACTGATCAACAGAGAGCGAGAGAGAACATGAGCAAGAACCAAAAATTCAAGGCAGGCGACCGCGTGCAGTTCACCACCGAGTACTTCAACGCGAAGGTGGGAGACCGAGGCACGGTGCTGGATCACGATGGTGACAGGGACCTCGCCCACCGCCTCTACGACGTTGTTTTGGACAAGGGCGGAAAAACCGTCTGCTGCTTCAACCACCGGTTCATCGGGATCCGCGAGGGGTTCGCAGAAGGTGACCGCGTGGAGTTCGTCGAGCACTACAACCGCTATTCGCCTGCAGGCTCCCAGGGCACCGTGAAGCGCATCCCGCCGGCCGTGGCAGTCGAAGCTGAACCGCAACCGGAGCCGGTGACTTTCCGCATCTGCGTGAACGGCGCCATTGGCACGACCGAGTACGCGACCGACGAAGCCGCCAAGCAGGCTGGCCTGCAGCACGGCGACGTGGGCGAAGAGTTCGCGATCTTCGAGGTCGTCAAGGTCTCGAGCTTCCGCGTGCAGAAGGTCCTGGAGGCTCGCTGATGGACGCCGTGACCAAATACAACGTGTACGAGGCCGAGAAGCTGGTGGCCAGCTATGACGCCCAGGCGCCGGCAACCAGCTTGGCGAAGAACATGAGCCGTAAGGGGCGCTCGCTGGACGTGGTCGAGGAAGTCTTCGGCCATGTCTCGTCGCGCACGGTACGCCACTGCATCGACGGGAAGATCCACAAATGCTCCTGATCGACGCCGACATCACGTGTTTCTCGTCGTGCTCGGGCGCCCAGGAGGAGATTGAGTGGGACCCGGAGACGTGGTCCTACTACTTCGACTTCACGAAGGCCAAGAAGAGCTTCCAGTGGTGGCTCGACAAGGTCATCGACCAGGCAGGCATCAGCGAGTTCAAGCTCTGCTACACCGGCCCCGACAACTTCCGCAAGGTGATCAACCCGTCCTACAAGGGAAACCGGGGCAAGAAGCCGGTGGGCTACTCGGCCCTGAAGGAATGGTCGAAGGAGGTCTACCCGTTCTTCGAAAAGCCTCAGCTCGAGGCCGACGACTGCATGGGGATCCTGGCGACCAGGTTCCCCGGTAAGGCCTTCCCCGCCACGATGGACAAGGACCTCCTCACGATCCCTGGCCGCATGCTCCACCTCAACCAGAAACTGGAGGCCCGATGGGTCGATTCGAACGAGAAGGACGGCAACCGACAGTTCCTGATGCAGGCCCTCATGGGCGATGCGACGGATGGATACGGTGGTTGCCCGGGTATCGGCCCGAAGACCGCCGAGAAGCTGCTGGACAAGCACGGAACCGTCTGGAAGACCGTGGTCGACGCCTACGTCAAGGCTGGACTCACTGAAGAAGACGCACTCATGAACGCACGAATGGCCCGCATCCTCCGCGCCGAGGATTGGGACTTCGAAAAAAACGAGGTAAAACTTTGGACTCCTTCACGTCCTGTATGAACCCGAAAGTACCTGCATGGGAGATGGACCGGCGAGCAGGGGAAGAGATTCGACGCGGCAAGTTCCTGGAGAACGCGTGGGATTCCCCGGTAGCCATGGGGCACCCCTGCCCTCCGGAGATCCCGGACGGTTCCATCGCCCCGACCGAGACAGCCCTGTCGCGCCGCATCAAGGCTGACGCCTTCGCCAACCCGAAGCAGGCATTCGGCGACAAGAAGCCGCCGCTGCACCTGATCCACCCCATTGCGGAGCTGCACGAAAGCGCGGCCCTGCACAGCGGCCGGCGCAAGTACGGCGAGAACAACTACCTCGAGACGGCTGTCGAGGCCATGACGTACCTCGGGGCGATCCTGCGCCACACCAAGCAGTTCATCGCTGGTGAGCGCGTCGACCAGAAGGAGCTGGTGCATCACCTCGGAGCCGTCAAGGCTTGCTGCACGATCCTGCTGACCGCTGAGGCCTGCGGGACCCTGATCGACAACCGTCCGGTCGTCCGTGCGGTCGAGACCACCGCGACCCCGGGGCCGCAGGGATACCGGGACGCCACGGCCGAGACGTTCGCAGAGGTCGAGCGAACCATCGAGCACCTGAACAAGCTCTACCCGGAGCCGAAGTGACCCTTCGATACAAAGACGTGCGGGTATCCCCGAGCAGCCAGCTTGGGGGCGTCCTCATCGAGCTGCAGAACCCGAAGCTGGCGAAGGACGCCCGCGAATTCCTGACGAAGCTCGCAGAGCGCATCTACCAAGACTGCGAGCGCGAGTACCGAAAACACAACCCCTGAAGAGCGAGAAGAGAACATGAAGAACACCAAGCTGATGCTGAAGGCCATCGTCCTGACGCAACTGATGCAGTCTGTCCACGAACAACGCCGCGATGCGACGCAGGCCGAAGCTGAGACCGTCCACGCGTTCAACGCAGAGCTGGACGCAGCCGGTCCCGAGTTGGCAGACCTGCGCATCGACGAGGCATTCCCGGACCTGCTCGCGGCCATCGACCGCCTGGAGGCCTGAAGCGATGAATCAGCAGTACTACGGGGGTTATTTCGTGAACGCCCAACCGATGACGCGCGGTGAGTACGCGTCGACGCAGGGCAAGAGCCTGGACGACAACACCCCCGGGTACCTCGCTGAGATCCCCAGCTTCAACAACCACTCGAGCTGGGTCCCTGCGGACTTCTTCGATAAATTCTTCAAGGCCGTGAAATGAAACGCAACCAAGACACGTATTGGGCAATCGTCCGCGCTGCCGAGCCGGTGAGCGACTACTGTCCCGCCGTGGGCACGTTCCGTGGTGGCCCCTCGGGAACCTCGGCAGCTCCGCACCTGTACCTGAGCGAGGCCAAGGCCCGCGCCCGGTGTGGCAAGGAATGGAAGGTAGTCCCGGTGAAGCTGGTGGTCGAAGGCGATGCCGTCGTGCTGTCGGTGGCCGACCACGAATCGATGCTGAAGGACCAGGAGTTCCTGGAGGCCCTGAAGTCGGCTGGCGTCGACAATTGGGAAGGCTACGACTACGCCCTTGAGGCGCTCCGCGAGGAATCCGAGTGATCAAGGACGTCCACGAAATCTACCAGGAGCTGGGAATCACCGACGAAACCATGTCGGTCGAGATCCAGATCGACCTGGCTCGACGGATCGTGCAGTTCGACGAGATCACTCGGTCCAACCAAGTCAACCAGAACGTCTACCAGATGGCCAAGGAGATCCAGATTCTCGCCACGCGCCTCCGGTGGGCACTCCACCGCGAGATGCGCAAATGAATACCAAGGACGCACTGGCAGCGTACTCCTTTGGCCCGAGCGGTTACAAAAAGGACACCACGCTGACGGTAACGATTCCGCTGGACGAATACGACGCCATGAAGCGGAAGATCGCCCAACTCGAGCGCCAGGCTGCTAGCGACTCCTGGCGCACCAACCCCGACAGGATGGGAGCATGAAGCTGACCGGCGACCGCAACCAGTGCCGAGGCTGCGGCGAGCACTTCAACAGCACCAAGGCATTCGACAAGCATCGCCGTGGGGACTTCGGGAACGAAGAGAACCCGCGACGGTGCCTTACCCCGCTTCAAATGACCGACCGAGGCATGGCAAAGAACGCCGATGGCTTCTGGGTCACCGAACTCAACACAAGGAATTTCAAATGATCAAGTACCTGCGTGACCACCTATACGCGCTGCTCGCAGCAATTCTCGTCGTTGCAACCATCATCGGCGCCATCGCGCTGCCGCATCAGGCCCATGCAGCGAGCTTCAGCGGTGGTCGTGCCTCGTTCTCGTCGGCCCGTTCGTTCAGCTCGTACAGCAGCGTGCGTGTCTACTCGGCGCCGCGCGTGTACGTAGCGCCCCGCCCGGTCGTCGTCGTCGTGCGTCCGCGTGCCGTCGTGGTTGCCCCGCGTCCGATCTATGTGGCCCCACGCCCTGCCGTGATCATCCATCGCCCGATCTACAGCGCTCCGGTGGTCCTGCCGACCGTTTCTCCGGGCGTTGACGTTTCGGACTCCTATGGTCAGCATGCGCCCGTCGGCGTCGTTCCGGTGCAGTCGAGTCTGTGGAGCGCCATGGACGTGTTCCTGCTGATCCTCTTCATCCTGCTGATCCTGAGCCTGTGTGGTTACGGCGTGTGGTTCTACGACCCGTTCGACATCTGGATCGACGACGAAGTGGTGGTGTACTGATGGGAATCCGCGAACGAGCCTACTACGCCGAGCCGCGCGTACGGATCCCGATCCGCAAGTGGGAGAAGGTGCAGCGCCCGGTCTACACCACGCACTGCGACTTCCCGGGCGGTCCCTCGTACCCGGTGCGGCAGCGCTGGGCCGAGAATGAGACCTACCGCCTCGAGGTCATGATCAACGGCGAGATCCTGGGCTGCGACGTGAGCGTTCCGACCTACCTGGAATGCAAGGACCAGGAAGCCTTCCGCCGGCACGTCATCGCATCCCTCAGCCACCAGATCGCAGCAGTTGTATCGGACGAGATCCGAAGGACCATCGCATGAAGAACCTCGTAATCCTCCCCGTCCTGGCGGTGTCCCTGGGTGCCAGCTTGGCGCATGCGGACGACCGCTTGGTCGACACGGACAAGCACAACCTTCCGACGCACAGCCTCCAGTGGAGCGACTCCCTGGACGTGATCGTCGATCTGAAGAACAACAACGTCTGCTACGTGGCCCGCCAGTCCGACAGCCACGCCCTGCAGATGCAGTGTCTCCCCATCCACCGATAACCATGCAAGCACACCAACAGCGTGTGGTCGAAGAAAAGGCCGAGCTGGACGAGCGCATCGAGCGCCTGCAGCAGTTCACTCTATCCCTGACCTTCCGCGACCTCGACTACATCGACCAGGAACTCCTTCGTCACCAGCAGCACCTGATGGAAGGCCTCTCGGCCGTCCTCGGCACCCGAATCCAACGCTTCACCGCGTGACCCCCAACCCCCAGGCCTCCCCGGCTTGGGGATTTTTTCGTCTCACCCATTGCACTGACTTGTACAATCTTGTACTATGCAATCATACCAAACGGAGCCGACATGAAACCGACCAAGACCCCTCAGAACATCACGGAACTCCTCCGAGTTGCCGGCCGTGCGTTGTGGCGTGGCAAAGCGTATGAGTTGACTGCGTACCGTAATGTTGAACACTTCATCAAGGTGGTCGGTGATCTGCCGCTGGACGAGATTCGGACGACGACTATCGACGACTTCGTTAACGAGGTTGCCGGCACCCTTGCGGACTCCACGGTCAACCGCAAGCTCACGAACGTCCACAGCGTGCTGAAGTACGCCCACGACCGCGAGTGGCTCGTCAAGATGCCCAAGTTCGCCTGGAAGACTGAGGACGAGGGCCGCGTTCGGTGGATTACGGCCGAAGAGGAGCAGCAGATGTTCTTCTTCCTGTACTGCTGGGACGAGCTGGAGATGGTCCGCTTCGTCGAGGTCCTGCTGGACACGGGGATGCGCCGGGGCGAGCTGCTAAAGCTGCAACCCAAGGACGTCGATGGTCCCTGGGTGCGCCTGTGGGTCAACAAGACGAAGAAGGCTCGCTCAGTGCCGCTGACGGAACGCGCCGAGGCTGCGCTGGCGGTCGGTCTGCCCTTCCGACTCAACGAGAATAGGCTGCGCCAGGTGTGGGAGCGGCTCCGGTCGGCCATGGGCCTGGAGGATGACGAGGACTTCGTTCTGCATGCTCTGCGCCACACGGCAGCGACCCGCACGCTGGCCCGAACGGGGAACATCGCGATGGTTCAGAAGCTACTAGGGCATCGAAAGATCGAGACGACGATGCGTTACGCGCACATCTCGGACGACGACCTTCTGTCGGCTGTCCGGTAGCGGCGGCAAAGTGTAAACGTCTGAGTAATAGTAAAGTAATATTTGTAACAACTAGGGGACATACTGGATAAACATACAGTGCAGGCGCTACAATCATCTACCCACCTGTTACAGAACGTAACAAGCAAAAAAAACACTGAAGGCCAGAAGGGAACCATGCATCAGATGAGATTGCAACTGCAGGACGGTACGGAAGTTACCCTCACGAAAACCCAGGATACGGAAGAGTTCCCCTACTGTATCGCTCTGGATGGGGTCGCGAAATGCCTGTACAACACCTTTGAGCACGCCTGGGACGACCTGGGTAAGGTGGTGCAGTGCAAGAATTACCTGGAAGCGCTTGATTTTGTTTGAACGAGATTGTACAGTACAACCGAGTTTAGACCTTACCTAGAGAACACGATAATGACCAAGGCCAATCAGTCCGTAGAAGAACAACTGGCAGCGGCACAAGCTGAGATTGCACGCCTGCAGGACCTTGCACGTCAAGAAGCCACACGTAAGGCGAGGTTTCCTTGGGAGAACCCTGAGGTCGTACAGAACCAACAAAAGATGGGATACAACTTCAAGTTCGATCCGGAGTTGTACCTCAAGGTTAAGTGGATCACGGAGAACGTCGGGGGCATCAAGTCGATGCAGGTTTTCCTTGATCGAGCTGCAAACAAACTTGCCGACGAATTACTAGAGAAGCACGGTGCAAAGTAAGGACTGCTTGAGAGGTATCACAACGGCACACTTCCAGTTATCACTGGCCCGTTGTGATTCCTCTTAAGCCCTTGAATCCACAGGATTCTTCTGCATGCCCTGCCCCTGTCGGGGGGACCAGCCAAGCTTCCGACCATCCCCAAGACTCACGAGAAATCCCCCTCAGGCCTGTCCGGCGGCGCGCTAGCTCCCAGCGTTACCCAAGGTTGCTCAGCGGCAACCGGAAAAAGTGTTGGAATTTTTGCTGGTACGTACAGCTTGCGCGCGTCGGGCGCATAGGCATACCGTCCGGGTACTGCCCGCCCGACATGCGCGCGCCGATTTTCGGTATCGCGGCGTCGATCGCGACGATCTCGTCGGTACCGGTTGCAGATGCACATATGCGCGATAGTCCCGGAGCGGCAAGCACGCCATGCACCGACGATACGTCTGCGATCCGTGCGATCGCGCGTAACGCACGCGTATCGAAAGCAATCACTTCTCCGTCGCCGCGATGAGCGATAAAAAGCAGGTTGCGGCTTGTATCGAGACGTCGTCGCCCGCAGCACAATCACCGTGAGCCTTCCATCGACATGAGTTGACAGGAAGCGCGCAGGTTTCGCATCAATGCGTCGCCTTGCATGGATCCTCGCTTCTTTGTCGTTCGACCGTGGCAGCATTACCGCGCCCGGTCGTCGTCTGGTTTGACCTGTCGAAAAGCTGCCAGCAGCGACAGGTCATACGCGATCTTCAGTGCGCCGCATACGACCAGCGGGGCACCGAGCCAGCCAAGACCGAACAAGCCGCCGGCCAACGTCGGCGCGACAGCGGCTGCGAGGCTACGCGGAACAGACGTAAAGCTGGCTGCTGCCGGGCGCTCCGAAGGCGTGACGACCGCCATCACGTAGGCGGTTCGCGTCGGCACATCCATTTGCGAAAGTGCGCTGCGCATCAGCAGCAGCGCTAACGCAAGCGGCAGCGACGGCGCGAAAGCGGCGCCAATCAGGCAGACGCTCGACGGGATATGCGTGAACACCATGGTGTTCAGCAGGCCAATCCTGCGCGATAGCGGCGCGGCCGCAAGCTGCGAGCCGGCCGAGAGCAGGCCTGCCCAGAAGAAGAACTGGCCAGCAGCGGCGATCGAGAGTCCGAAGCACTGCATCAACCACAGCGACAACAGCGAGTTGACGACGAGACCGCCCGCGAACGCATCGACGCTGAACAGCATCGCAAGCCGCATGACGATGGGGCGCGACGGGCCGAGCGGGGGCGCCGCCTTCGACGCGCGGGCATCGGCGCGCGGCAATCGCCGATACAGCATGAAGACGATGACGCCCGTCACCGCGTAGACGAGAAACATGCCGCGCATCGCGCCGAGCGCCGTGATTGCGGTATGCGACGCAACCCAGATCGGCAGTCCTGCCGTCAGGGAGCCGACCGCCGCCGATACGGCCCCGACGAGGCTGTATCGTGCAAACAGTGCAGTGCGAACGTCGCCGCCGGCGGCTTCCGCCAGACGCGACTGTTCGAGCGGCAGAAACAGGCTGACATCGCCCGAACTCGGATTGAGCGTGCCGACGAAGGCGACGACGAGCAGCGGCCACAACGTGGCGAAGCTCACGAAGCCGATGCCCGTTGCGGCCATCAACGCCGCCGCGAGCGTCAACATGCGCCGCTGCGTGAAGCGGCTCGCCAGCATGCCGACTGCGATCGTCGCGATCGCGGAGCCCATCAGCGTCGTGGTGCTGATCAAGCCGACGTCCAGTTGCGAAAACCCGAGCGACAGCAGATACGCAGGCAGCAGCACGGCAATGAATCCATCGCAGAAACCGCGCATGCCGCGGCTTGCGAGGACGAGCGATGCGGCCCGGTCCGCGCCCGCCGGCAGCATCCGACCGGCAAGCGACGACGCGAACCGGCTGCTAGGCACGTGCCTCACGCTGGCACCACGCGTAGAGCGCGTCGTACATCACCATGCCGTGCCGCAGTTGCTCGTGATCGTCTGCGAAGTTCGTGGAAAGGCCAATCGAGATCGCGTACAGGCCGGTGGCTTCCGGCGCGAGATCGAGCCGTCCGGTATCCGCGCCGCGCACGATCCCGGCGAGTTCGAGCAGCGCCGGGTCATTCAGTCGATACTTGTCGAGAAACGCATCGAAGCTGCAACGCTCGCCGTGGTGGCCAAGCTCGACGCCGGGCACGTCGTAGGGAACCGCGCCCGTTTCGTCCGCCAATCGCAGTACGTCCGCGCCCGGGACGTAGAGAAATTCCGGAGCGTCGTCGATAAACCGGGCGATCAACCATGGGCATGCGATGCGATCGATCTTCGGTCGTTCACGCGTAATCCACTTCATGGCGCTTCTCCTGTCTAGCGAAGTGGGTACGCCGACACCACCGCACGGTCGGCCGTCGTCTTCCTCGCTCACCACCGAACGCATGTCGTCCGGTGCGTCTTGATCGCCGCCGCACCATGCAAATCAATGGTGCAGCAACGGGTAGGCCACCAGCCCGAAGAGTGCCGCCGCAGTGACGATTACCGGTTCCTGCAGCTTCTTGAAACGCCACAACAGCAGAACGGTTGCAATGGCGAGAACAGCGGTTGGAATGTCGACAATCGAGCGCTTCGCGATGACGAGGACTGAGCCCGTAATCGCACCCACGGCAGCCGCCGTGATGCCGTCGACGAACGCCTTGACGCTCGGCAGATGGCCGTACTTCTTCACGTAGGGTGCGGGAATGACCGTGAACAGATAGCACGGCAGGAACGTACCGAGCGCGGCGACGATCGCGCCGGGCAGCCCCGCCACCAGATATCCGATGAAGCCGACCGTGATCACGACCGGGCCGGGCGTGATCATCGCGACCGCGACCGCGTCGACGAACTGCTTGTCGTTGAGCCAGTGATGCTCGGTCACGACGCCGCCGTACAGGAACGGCACGATCGCGAGCCCGGAGCCGAACACGAACGCACCCGCTTTCGCGAAGAACGCGCCGATCTGTACGAGTTGCGGGAAATCGATGCCGCTCAGCATGCCGCTGGCCGCCGGTAGATTGGCGCCGGCGAGCGCATTCAACCCGCTCTTGTTCAGCCATTTGGGCGGAGCACGCCACAGCCAGCCGATCAGGCCGGCGACGATGAAGAGCCACGCGATTTCCGATTCCGTGATGAAGGTCACGGCAGCCAGAGTGATGAAGATCGCCCAAAGCAGCTTGTCGTTGCCGACGGTTTTCGTCGTGAGCTTGTACGCGCTCATCGCGATGATGCCGACCACCGCAGCCCCGACGCCATAGAAAACCGCCTGCATCCACGACAGCCCGCCGAAGTGCGAGTAGGCAAACCCGAGCGCGAGCACCATCAGGAACGACGGCAGCACGAACGCGAATCCGACGAGCGTCGCGCCACGGAGGCGATAGTGGACGAACCCCAGATAGATCGCGAGCTGGGCAGCCATCGGCCCGGGCGCGAGCTGCGCGAGTGTGATGCCTTCCTTGTAGTCCGCTTCCGTGATCCACCCTCGCCGCTCGACGAGATCGCGGCGCATGTATCCGGCGAGCGCGACGGGGCCGCCGAAGCCCAGCGCACCGAGTCGCAACATGTATCCGACCAGCTGGCCCAGCGAGTAACCCGGCGCGTTTGTCGTCACCGTCGTGGTCATGGCCGTCCCCCGGTTTCGTTCTTTCCGTTCGACGCGAAGTGCGCATGGAGCGAGTCAAGCACCGCACTCATCTGCTCCAGCAGCTGATCGTCGTTTTCCGTGCGTTGACGCGTGCCGGCCATCACGGCCTCGAAGCCGATCGCCTCGGGCACGGCGGGACCGCCTACATCGAGCGAATGCACGATCTCCCCGAGCCGCAGCAGTGCCGAATCCTGATCGAGCCCGAAACTCGCGAGCAGGACCTCGAACGTGACGCGTTCGCCGACATGGGTGAATGCAGCACCATCGAAATCGAAGCCCAGCGCGTCAGCCGGGCAATCGGAAGACGACGCGAGCCAGATGAAGTGCGCACGCGGGTCGATGAAGCGGCGGATCAGCCACGCGCTGGCGACGCGATCGACCCACATGCGCTGTCGCGTCGCCCACTTGCGCCCCTGGTATTCGTCGATCGCGAGCAGGCGGATGGCGCGCTCTGCAGCGTGCGGCTCGCCCGGCGACAGCACGGTGTCGACAAGAGCGACGAAATCCTGCAGCGCGACTTCGGCACGTGTGGCCGCGTCGTCCGGGAAGTAGTCGATCGCCCTGATAGCGTCGAAATCCTTGCGTACGCGGCGAAGCAGGCGCGTGAGTTCCGTGGCGGACTGTCCGGCGAGCGTCTTGCGGGCTTCGGTCAGTGTCTGGATGAAGGCGGCGTAATCCTCTCCGCGATCGAAGAGCATTCGGAATTCCAGCTCCTGCGACGCGTCAAGACTCGGCGCGCGTAACAGGTGAGCGGTGCCGCCGCTTTCGGCAATCACGCCCGCGAGTTCGCGCAGCGCCCCTTCATGCTCTTCCGTGCAGGGCAGAAGGTAGATGCCGTCGCGCAGCACGGCGCAACCCTTCGCCTTGAGCGCGCGCCAGACCCGCATGCGGGCCGTAGCGTTCTGGGTGGGAAGGGTCAGAACGAGGATCGACCAGGCAGAGATAGCATTCATGTATTAAATGCTACTTCGTTGTAGTTACCTCTACAAGCCTACCTTTGATGATGAATCCATGACCACGGGAACGGACCGGTCGCTGTCGTTCGACCTACCCTGCCCATGCTCTGTCGCCGGTTGGCATTTGTGTTGGCATCCATGGTCGGATATCGCCGCAAGACCCTTTACAGCCGAGAGATCTGCCGGAACCGCGCACGCAGAACGCCATCAGGCGACCGTACCCGTCCCCACGCCGAATCCCGGCCCCGCTCCTCACATCACTCCCGTCCGCACCTGCGGCATAAGACTCGCATTCGCCCCCGTCACGGTAAACGCCCCCGTCGCCGACGCGCCTGACGGCCGAGCCAGCACACTGCCGTCGCCCAGCCGGTTCGCGTCGACGACGATCTGGCTCGCCGCACAACCGCGCGACAACAGCGACACCGGCAAGCCTGCGATCGACGAGAACGTATTGCCCGTCACACTGAACGAGCACACGTTTCCATACGCCCGGAAACCCGCATAACCGGAGCCGGACACGCGGTTGCCGGTCACCGCGACGTCCGCGACCGTTCCCGTCCACGTGTCGAGCTCGATCGCCGCCTGCTGCGTCGGCTGCAATCCGTTGTTCACATTCGAATTCTGGATGTTGGTCACGGCATTGCCGGTGATCACCACGTTCGACACGCCGTAGGTCTTCCAGCTGTCCTCCTGTGCAACGAGGATGCCCGCCGCCTTCTGCACGCCGTCGACCGTGTTGTTCGAGATCGTCACGGCCTGGCCGCCGACCACCGAAATGCCGCGCCCCCACGCGTTGCCGGACACCGCGTTATGGTCGATCAGCACATTGCTGTTGACGCGGCCGTCGCCGACATAGCTGACGACGGCGATCAGGTCGTCGCCGGTGCCCGTCACCGTATTGTTCTGCACGAGCACGTTGGTCGAACCGTAGGTCGTATGGATGCCGTCGGCAAGCGTCGCACGAACCGTATTGCCGACGATCGCGACGCCGCTGCCGCCGAACACGAAGATCCCGCCACTGGCGCCGCCGTCTATCGTCACGCGAAGCACCTGGACGCCCGCCCCCGTCACCTCGACCTTGGTCGACGCCGGCGTCGTGAGCCGCGTCGTGCCGGTGCCGGCCAGCGTCACGCCCACGAGCGTCGAACCGGTGCCGCTCATCACGATGGTCTGGTCGGCCGGATTCGTGGCGGCCAGCGTCGCGCCGTATCCGGAAATCACCACCCGGGGCACGGTCACCGCGAGCGAATGCCCGACGACGTAGCGGCCCGGCGCGATGACCAGGCGCTGGCCCGCCTTCAGGCTGTCGAATGCCTTTTGCAGCGCGTCGGCCTGGTCGCTGCCGTCGGCGGCCGGAAAGACCGTTACGTCCGCGACGAGAACAGGATTTGCGCCGGGGGTGGGTGAAAGCGTCGCGCCGGGCGTCGTGCCGGCCGGACTGGCCGCCGGCGCCGGGCTGACGGGATTCGTCGACGAGGGCGTCGTGCCGGATGCCGCGCTGACAGGCTCGGCGGCGGATGCAGGTGTGCTCGCAACCGTCTGCGTTGCCGGCGCGGCACTGTTGTTGTCGCCGCCGCACGCGGTGACGCCAAGGCAAAGCGCGGCAAGCATCACTCGATCGACTGTACGCATACGATTTCTTGCGAGCCCGAGGTGCCCTCATCGTAAGTACGCCCGGCGTTTTTGTAAATGAACGCCTTCGCCCGACCGGCGGCGCTGTGCGCCTCACGCGCACACCGTTGGCGGTCCCCTTCGATTCATCTCCATGACATGCGACATGCGATCGCACTTTGCCCGATCGCCACGGACACGCACCGGGCATTGCGTAGAATCCCGAACCTTTGCATGTACAACGGACCCAAGGACCGGACCATGATTCGAACGATCGCGGCACTGGCCGCGCTTTCGACCCTGACCTGCACGGCGAACGCCGCCGATACCGGCACCACATCCGGCACCGCGCACGCGAAGCAGCGCTACGTCAGCCCGGGCATCGCCAACATCACCGGCGCAGCAGCACCGCGCCCGGAAAACGCTTCCCCCGACGCACGCTGCAGGGAACTGGCCGCCGGCATCGATGCTGTAATGCATGCACCCGACCGCGGCCAGAAAATCGTGCGCGGAATCGGCCCGGACGGCAAGCCGCGCAACGAACTGCGCGCTTACGACAAGCGGGCCGACCTGGAAACCGAGCATCGACGGCTCGGCTGCCGATAACGAACGCAACGCCGCCCGGCCAAATCACGCCGGGCATCGGCATTTACGCGTTCGCGCCGCCATCGATCGTCAACCCGGTTCCGTTGATCGACCGCCCTTCCGGCCCGACGACGAACGCAACGAGCGCCGCCACGTCATCGGCCTTGCCGTACTGCGGAATCGCCATCCGCGAACGCTGCGCACCGGCATGTTCGCCGTCGGCCGGATTCATGTCGGTATCCGTCGACCCCGGATGCACGATGTTGACCGTGACGCCGCGCGGCCCGAGATCGCGCGCGAGCCCCTGCGTCCAGCCGATCAGCGCGGCCTTGCTCGCCGCATAGAGGCTCATCCCCGCATCGGGCACGCGCGTCGCGAGGCAACTGCCGGTCGACACGATGCGCCCGCCCTCCCCGAGATGCCGCGCCGCCGCCTGCGAAGCGACGATCACCGCGCGCACGTTCACGTTCAGCGTCGCGTCGATATCGTCGAGCGTGAGGTCGTCCAGCGCGCCTGCACGGAAGATCCCTGCGTTGTTCACGAGGATGTCGAGACCGCCGAACGCTTCCGCGGCACGATCGACCGCGTTGCGCACCGCTGCCGGATCGGCGCTGTCGGCCTGGATCGCGACGGCGCGCCGACCCAGCGCCTCGATGCCGGCGACGACGGCCTGCGCCCGCTCGGCAGATTTTTCGTAAGTGATCGCGACGTCCGCGCCATCGGCCGCCAGCCGTTTCGCGATGGCCGCGCCGATGCCGCGGCTGCCGCCCGTGATAAGTGCACGCTTGCCCTGAAGTCGATTCATGTTCGTTCCTTTCCTCATTTATGTAACGGTCGATACAGAATGTGGCAAGTTGCGCGGCGCTGTCAATTGAATTATTTTATCGATCGATACAGATATCGACGAAGGGATGGATGCAATGGCTGAACGGGGCCGACCGAGAAGCTTCGACAAGGAGGCGGCGCTGGATCGCGCAATGGAGGTGTTCTGGCGGCTCGGCTACGAGGGTGCGTCGATGGCGGACCTGACGGCCGCGATGGGCATTGCGTCACCGAGCCTGTATGCGGCGTTCGGCAGCAAGGAAGCGTTGTTCCGGCAGGCGCTCGAGCATTACCGCGCAACGGAGGGACGGGAAATCTGGGACGGCGTCGAACAGGCCGGCAGCGCGCACGACGCCATGCGGAACTACCTGATGGATACCGCGCGCGTGTTCACGCGGCGGTCGAAGCCGGCCGGCTGCCTGATCGTGCTGTCGGCGCTGCACCCGGCCGAGCGTTCCGACACCGTCCGGCAAACGCTGATCGCGATGCGCGAAAGCACGGTCGAAGCGCTGCGCGAGCGCCTCAGGCAAGGTGTCGCGACCGGCGAGATCGCGGCGCACGCGAACCTCGACGCAATCGCGCGGTACTACGTGACGGTTCAACAGGGGATGTCGATCCAGGCGCGCGACGGCGCGAGCCGTCGCGATCTGGAGGCGATCGCGCAGGCCGCGCTGGCCGCGTGGCCGGCGCTCGTCGGCGCGAGCGGCGTCTAGCCGCAGGACGCCGAAGCCGCGCGAGCCGGCACGTTACTGCTTCGCCGCGTGCTGCACGTCCTTCGACGCATGCCACACGCGATAGCGCACCTCGAAGCCGTCCGGCACATACACGACGAGCGGCAGGCGGCTGTTGTAGCGCAGCAGCTGGCCGTCGCCGCGCACCTGCACGAACCGCTGCTGCGGCGCCTGGCCCGGGCACGCCATCAGCGTCGATGCCGGCCCCTTCACGTCGGTAAGCCGGTAGTACGTATAACCCCAGCCCTTCACGTCCTCGGCGGTCAGCTCGCCGCCGAACCACTGCTGGTTGCAGTCGGTCTGCAGCGTCTTGCCGATCATCAGCTCGACGCGCGCATCGCCCTCGTTCTCGAGCGCGGGCAGCGCGATCACGACGCGCTGCTGGCCGGCCGCTGCTTGCGGAAACATCTTGATCGACTCGGCCGGCACGGCGGGCGCCGATGCGGGGCCGGCCACGCACGCGGCGGCAGTCGTGACGCAAAAAGCGGCCAGCGCGGCCCGGATCGCGAATTTCATCGATGTGCTCCTGAAAAACAAATGAGCCCCGGATGCTAACACTTTCGTCGCGAGACCTTACGGCGCTGTAATTTGACGACACAATTCCGAACAGCCGGCAATCCCCGCGCGCGGTACTTATAGAGCAACCAACGGAGAACATCATGCTGAAGCTCATTGCTGCCGCCGGCGTCGCGACCCTGCTGGCCGGCTGCGTCGTCGCTCCCGACGCCGGATACGGATACGGCTACGGACAGCCCTACTATTCCGATCCCGGCTACGCGTACGGCCCTTCCCCCGTGTACGGCACGGTCAACATCTGGGGCGGTGGCGGCGGGCGCGACTGGGATCGCGGCCGGCGCGACTACCATCGCTGGGACGGCGATCGCGGCGATCGCGGCAACGGCTGGGGGCGCGGCGGCGGACGCCGCGGCGACTGGAACGACGGCTGGGGGCGCGGCGAAGGCGGCGGCGGCCATCGCCACTGACGCACATTTGCAACCGTTTGTATCCGCGCACGGCCCGCCGACGGCCGGCACGTCACGCGGACGAACGGACGGGCGCGGAAAAACAAAGGCCCTCGCGTAAAAGCGAGGGCCTTTTGTCGTCCGGTCCGGCAAAGCAAACTTCAGTGGGTGCCGGCCAGCCGGCACCGAACCCGATCACGCGTCGCGCACCCGCCTGCCCGGCCTGCCTACCAGCCGGCCGGTTGCGCGTAGCCGCGCGACACCGGCGCACCGCACCGATACGCGCGCTGGTAGCGGTCGTAGCAATAGTTCGGGCCGTCGTCCTGGTACTCCGCCTGCTGGTAGGTCGGATAGGCAGGCTGCTGGTACGCAGGCGCCTGATAGTACGTCGGCGGCTGATAGGCCGGTGCCTGGTACACGGGCGCCTGGTACGCGACGGGCGGATTCATCGCGGACGTCACGATCGCGCCCAGCACCGCGCCGCCGATCAACGCGCCGATGACGGCGCCGCCGTCGCGGCCATGCGCTGACGCCGGGCCCGCCACGGCGAGCGAACCGGCGAGGACACACACTGCGGCAATCTTTTTCATGATGGACTCCCACGCGAAGTGGTACTGGATGCGATGCATTGTGGCGGCACGCGGCCGTAATAGATGCAGCAAGTGGTAACGCGCCATTACGCGTATCGCGCACGCCGAAACGCGTCACCGCCGTGCTACGATTTTCGGCACACAGGAGACGCCTTCATGCAGCCCGAAACCGCCCGCCGTTTCGATACCGAATTCGCGCCGCGCATCGCGCAGGCAATCGCCGCCTTCTTCGCCGATCACGTGCTGACCGACGTCGTCCCGTACGGCGGGCACGGGCACCCGACGCGCGTACAGATCCGCAGCGCGCCGCACGAGCATGTGAGCGGCTTCGTGCATCCGCTGAATCTCGAACTGACCTGGGACACCGACGAAATCGAGCGGCTGATGGAGCCGGACGGCCCGCAGCGCTTCGAACACTACCTGGCCGCACTGCCGAAAAAGCTGGGCGCGTGGCAGGGCGCACGCGACATCGATCTCGCGTCGCGCACGCAGGCCGACCCGCTCGTGCGGCTCGGCGGCCTCGACTTCGAAGGCTGAGTGCCCGCGCCGGCCGGCAGCCGCGCAGGCCGGCGTCGCGCAATGCGGCCCGGTGATACACTCGACCGGCCCCGGTCCGGCGCAGCCGCGCGGGCCGGGCCGTTCATCGCCGCCTCCGCCCTTTCGCATGGTTGCGCACGCAACCGGCAACCGGGCGCGCGGACAACCGCCCTTTCGCTCCCGTCATGAACGCCGATACCGGCCTGCCGCTTCCGCAACGCTACTGGGCGATCGTCTGCGTCGCACTGGGCATCACGCTCGCCGTGCTCGACGGCGCGATCGCGAACGTCGCACTGCCGACGATCGCGCGCGACCTGCACGCATCGGACGCCGCGTCGATCTGGATCGTCAACGCGTACCAGCTCGCGGTCACGATCACGCTGCTGCCGCTCGCGTCGCTCGGCGAGCGCATCGGCTATCGCCGCATCTACATCGCCGGGCTCGCGCTGTTCACCGCGGCGTCGCTCGGCTGCGCACTCGCCGGCTCGCTGCCGATGCTGGCCGTGATGCGCGTGATCCAGGGTTTCGGCGCGGCCGGCATCATGAGCGTCAACGCGGCGCTCGTGCGGATGATCTACCCGTCGTCGATGCTCGGGCGCGGGCTGTCGATCAATGCGATGGTGGTCGCGCTGTCGTCCGCGATCGGGCCGACGGTCGCGTCCGCGATCCTGTCGTTCGCGTCGTGGCCGTGGCTGTTCGCGGTCAACGTGCCGATCGGCATCGCCGCGGTACTCGGCAGCCTGCGCGCGCTGCCGGCCAACCCGCTGCACGACGCGCCGTACGATTTCCCGAGCGCGCTAATGAACGCGTGCGTGTTCGGCCTGCTGATCACGGCCGTCGACGGGCTCGGCCACGGCGAACGCCATGCGTACGTCGCGGCCGAGCTGATCGTCGCGTTCGTCGTCGGCTACTTCTTCGTGAAACGCCAGCTGTCGCAGCCGGCGCCGCTTTTGCCCGTCGACCTGATGCGCATCCCGATGTTCGCGCTGTCGGTCTATACGTCGACGGCGTCGTTCACGTCGCAGATGCTCGCGTTCGTCGCGCTGCCGTTCTGGCTGCAGAATTCGCTCGGCTTCTCGCAGGTCGAGACCGGCCTGTACATGACGCCATGGCCGCTCGTGATCGTGTTCGCCGCGCCGCTCGCGGGCGTGCTGTCCGACCGCTATTCGGCCGGCATCCTCGGCGGGATCGGGCTCGCACTGTTCGCGGCCGGGCTGCTGTCGCTCGCGACGATCGGCGCGCACCCGGGCACCGTCGACATCGTGTGGCGGATGGCGCTGTGCGGCGCGGGCTTCGGGCTGTTCCAGTCGCCGAACAACCGCGCGATGCTGTCGTCGGCGCCGCGCGAGCGCAGCGGCGGCGCCGGCGGCATGCTGAGCACCGCACGGCTCACCGGCCAGACGTTCGGCGCCGCACTCGTCGCGCTGATTTTCGGGCTCGCGCCCGATCGCGGGCCGACGGTCGCGCTCTATGTCGCCACGGCCTTCGCGGCGGTGGCCGCGGTCGTGAGCATGCTGCGTATCGCGTCGCCGCGGCCGGACGCGGCGGCCTGACACCAACGCGCACCGCACACACGGACGCACACGCGCGTCATGCGGCGTCGAGCGCGTCCATCACGAAGCGCACGCGCGCCTTCACGCTCACGCGCGGCAACTCGATCAGCCGGTACCCGTACGCCGTATAGCAATCGACCATCGCGTCGTAGGTGCGCACGGCTTCCGCAAAATCCTGCCGGCGCTCGGTGTCCTGCACATAGATGTCCGGCCAGGGCGGCGCGATGAACACGCGCCGGTGATAACGGAAACGGCGCGCCGCGGCTTCCGCGTGCGCGGGCACGGCCAGCCCCGTCAGCCGCAGGTAGCCGACCACGTCCGGCACGCCGCGGTCGAAGAACACGGGCCCGCGCGCGTGCCGCGCGAGATGGTACGAGCGCATCTCCCAGCTCAGCATCAGCTCGGCGAACGCTGCCGGGTCGCGCCACGGCAGCGCGTGGCCGTCGACGGCCACCTGGTCGCGGATCACGCCTCGCCCGGCCTCCTGCGAGCGCGCGAAACCGGCGCGCTCGAGCGCGTCGAGCAACGTGCTCTTGCCCGAGCCCGGGCCGCCCGTCACGACGAAGAAACGGCCGGTGGCATCGCCGGTCGCGTCATCGCCCCCGGCCCCGGCTCCGTGCACGAACTCACGCATGCGCGACCCGCCGGCCCGCGCGCTGCGTGACCGATACGGCCGCCGCGACACTGCGCAAGTCGGCGACGAACGTATCGCGCCAGACCGACAGGTCGTTCTCGCGCAACCGCGCGAGGTTCTCCTCGTGACGCGCCTGCCGCTCCGCGAGCGGCATCGACAGCGCGCGCTCGAGCGCCTCGGCCATCTGCGACAGGTCGTACGGATTGACGAGAAGCGCGCCGGTCAGCTCGGCCGCCGCACCCGCGAACTCCGACAGCACGAGCACGCCCGGATCGGCCGGATCCTGCGACGCGACGTATTCCTTCGCGACGAGATTCATCCCGTCGCGCAGCGGCGTCACGTAGCCGACCTGCGACATCCGGAAAAACGCCATCAGCAGGTTGCGCTCGTACTTGCGGTTCAGGTACTGGATCGGCGTCCAGTCGAGCTGCGAAAAACGGCCATTGATTCGGCCGGCTTCGCCTTCGAGCGTTTCGCGGATGTCCTGGTAGGTCTGTACGTCGGAGCGCGTCGGCGGAGCGATCTGCACGAGCGACACGCGCCCCTGCCAGCCCGGAGCGTTCGCGAGCATCCGCTCGAACGACTGGAAGCGCTCGACGAGCCCCTTCGAATAATCGAGGCGGTCGACGCTCATCACGAGCCTGCGGCCGTCGAGCGCCTCGCGCAGCATCTTCACCGGCTTGCGCGCGCCGTACTGGACGGCCGCCTGCGCGATCGCGTCCGGATGCACGCCGATCGGATAGGCGGCGACCTTCACGACGCGGCCGTGCGCGTGCAGCATCCCGTCCTCGCTCGCCGCGCCGATCCCGCGCCGCTCGATGTAGTCGGTGAACGCCTGCTTGTCGGCATCGGTCTGGAAGCCCGCGACGTCGTACGCGCACATGAACTTCACGAGTTCCTCGTGCGGCGGCACGAGGCGCAGCATGTCGGGCGACGGAAACGGGATGTGCAGGAAGAAGCCGATCGGGTTCTTCACGCCGAGCTCGCGCAGGAAATGCGCGAACGGCAGCAGATGATAGTCGTGCACCCAGATCAGGTCGTCGGGCCGCAGCAGCGCGGCGAGCTGCTTCGCGAGCATCGCGTTCACGCGCAGATACCCTGCGTACTCCTGCCGGTCGAAGCGCGCGAGATCGCCGCGGTAATGGAACACCGGCCACAGCGTCGCGTTCGAGAAACCGCGGTAGTACTGGTCGTAGTCGCGCCGGGTCAGCCCGACCGTCGCGTAGGTCACGTTGCCGTCCCGCTGGATCGCGGGCTCGGCGTCCGGCGCACCGACGATCTCGCCGTTCCAGCCGAACCAGACGCCGCCCGTTTCCTTCAGCGCGTCCATCACGCCGACGGCGAGGCCGCCCGCGCTCGGGCGCGTGTCCTCGCCGGCGGCGACACGGTTCGATACCACGATCAATCTGCTCATGCGGCTTCCCCTCCTCGATTCGATTGACTGGCGCGGCGCGCGCGCCAAGGCGGACGCGGCGGCCCGAAGGCGGCCGCGCGGCAATTCAGTTCCGAGAAATGCAATGAAATGCGGCAGCGGAATGCGACGACGGGATCAAGCGTCCTGTTCCTGGCCGAGGTCGCGTTGATAGTCG
This sequence comes from Burkholderia sp. DN3021, assembly GCF_049805555.1. NCBI lineage: Bacteria > Pseudomonadati > Pseudomonadota > Betaproteobacteria > Burkholderiales > Burkholderiaceae > Burkholderia > Burkholderia sp. DN3021. Next base: position 96,142 of record NZ_JBNCAB010000018.1, read on the forward strand.
AGCCCTTCCGGGCGGGCGCCGCCCTGGTTGTGATCGCCGTCGGACGGCGTCTCGCCGGGCGCACCGGCAGGCGGTGCGGGTGGTGCGTCGGTCTGCGGACGCGGGTGGTCTGCCCCCGCGTCGGATGGCCGGTGCGAAAACCGTTTCGAACGACGCATGGCTGGGTGTCTCATATGCGGTGCGGCTCGAAGCCGTCGTAGAAACATTCCATAACAAAACAGTCTAGGTCGGTTCCTCGCACGCCAAGGTAACAATTACCTTCAATTTGTAACGTTTCGACCCCTCGTCAGCCACCTGTCCGAAAATAGCGCCGCGCGCACGCGCGACATGCCGTCCGGCGATTTGTCAAAGCTTTGCATTTTTCCTATGACAATTGCGAAACAATGACGCGGCATGGGGCGCGCATGCGTCGCCGCTCACCCAGACAGGACTTGCATTCAGGGATGAACATTCGTTTCGAATCGTCGCACCGGACCGTGCCGGCGCGCGTCGTGCTGGCCGCACTCGCCACGGCCGCACTGCTGTCCGGCTGCAACTCGCTATACAGCGAAGGCGCGACAGCCGGTGCCGGTATCGCGGGCGCCGCGATCGCTTCCAAGGTCACCAACAACGCCGCCGTCGCGACGGGCATCGGCCTCGGCGCCGTGGCCGGCGCGCGTGCGGGCGTCCAGTACTCGCAGCGCGTCGCGCACCGCTACACGCAGGAACAGATCGCGAAGGCGGCCGGCCCGCTCGACGTGGGCGGCGTCGCGCCGTGGTCGACGCACCACTCGTTCCCGATCGAGGACGACGAGCAGGGCCGCGTGACGGTCAGCCGGACGATCAGCGTCGGTCCGCTCGACTGCAAGGAAATCGTGTTCGCGGTCGACACGCCCGCGAAGCCCGACAAGGCTGCGCAATCGGCGTTCTACGTCGCCACCATCTGCCGCGACGGTCCCGTGTGGAAATGGGCGTCGGCCGAACCGGCAACCGAACGCTGGGGCGCGCTGCAATGAGCGTCGCGATCCGTATCGCGGCGATCGGCGCGCTTTGCGCGGCGGCGGCCACGCTATCGGGCTGCGGGTCGGTCGGCGCGGCGAGCGGCGCGCTCGCCGGCGCGGCGACGGGCCTCGTCACCGCGAACCCGGCGGTCGGCGTCGGCGTCGGGATTGCCGTGCAGGCCGCGACCGACGAGGCCGTCAACCGCACGATGAAGCAGCTCCATCAGAACCAGCAGGACGCGATCGCGAAGGCGGCCGGCAGCCTGGCCGTCGGCGAAGTGAAACCGTGGAAGGTGAAGAACACGCTGCCGCTGGAAAACGGCGAAGGCGAGGTGCGCGTCACGCGCGCGTACTCGTCGGCGCTCGCGCTGTGCAAGGAATTCGCGTTCTCGGTGAAGGACGGCGACAAGGCCGACTGGTATTTCGCGAATGCGTGCCAGCAAGGCACGCACTGGAAGTGGGCGTCGGCCGAACCGGCCGTCGACCGCTGGGGCAATTTGCAGTAACGGGGCGATGCGCTGCATGACGCGCGGCGCACGCGGCTGCCGGGCCGCACGGCCCGGCGCGATCGATCAGGACTCGACGTCCTCGAGGCTGAAGATCTCGGTCTGGTCGTTGTACGAGAAGATCTCGCCGTAACGGCCCCAGTCGATCACCGCGTCGAGCGTTTCCTCGGCCGCGCCGTCCGACAGGGAATCCTCGAGCTCCTGCTCGAAGCGCACGCGCGGCGCACGATGGCCCGGACGCTCGTTCAGCACCTTCTTGATCCGTGCGGCGAGCGGCACGTGCTTCAGCAGGTGATCCGCGAACATCAGCTTGCGCTCCTGCGTGCCGAACTCGGCGAACACGCGCCCCGGCGGCGTCAGGAACACGTCGCCTTCCCGCACGTCCGCGAAACCGAGGTACTGCAGCACTTCGGCGATCGGGAACAGATCGTCGACTTCCAGATGCAGCGTGCGCGCGATTTCCGGCATGTCGGCGCGGCCGTGGTACGGCGCCATCGCGAGCGTTTCGATCAGGCCGGCCATCAGGTTGGTCGACACCTGCGGCAGCCAGCTGCCGAGCTCGAGCCCCTTCTTCGTCGCCTCGCCGGTCTGGCGGGCCGTCATCTTCGCGTAGATATCGTCGACGAGCTTGCGGAACGCCGGATCGAGCCGGTTGCGCGGGTGCTTGAACGGCACCTTGATCTCGGCGATCACGCGGCCCGGATTCGACGACAGCACGAGAATCCGGTCGCACATGAACACGGCTTCCTCGATGTTGTGCGTGACGATCAGCACCGACTTGATCGGCATCCGCCCTTGCGTCCACAGGTCGAGCAGGTCGGTACGCAGCGTCTCGGCCGTCAGCACGTCGAGCGCCGAGAACGGCTCGTCCATCAGCAGGATCGTCGGATCGACGACGAGCGCGCGCGCAAAGCCGACGCGCTGGCGCATGCCGCCCGACAGCTCGCGCGGGTACGCGTTCTCGAAACCGTCGAGACCGATCAGGTCGATCGCGGCCAGCGCGCGCTCGCGCCGCTCGCGCGCGCCGACGCCGAGCGCTTCGAGGCCGGCCTCCACGTTCTGCAGCACGGTGAGCCACGGGAACAGCGCGAAGGTCTGGAACACCATCGCGACGCCTTCGGCCGGGCCGCGCAGCGGCTGGCCGAGGTAGGTCACTTCACCGCCGGTCGGCTCGATCAGCCCGGCGATGATTCGCAGCAGCGTCGACTTGCCCGAGCCGGAGCGGCCGAGCAGCCCGACGATCTCGCCTTCGCGCAGCGACAGGTTCGCGTCGTCGAGCACCAGCAGCTCGCCTTGCGTCTTGTTGAAGCCGCGGCAGACGTGATCGACGCGCAGGATTTCCTCGCCGAGGCGCGGCGGCTGGGACGTCTGGACGGGGGCGTTTACAGCATTCGGATTGTGCATCGCGTTTCGCTCTCAATCGGTCTCAGTCGAGCCGCAGCTTCGCTTCGGCGAAGGCATACAGCGGACGCCACAGCAGACGGTTGAACAGGGTGACGAACAGGGACATCACGGCGATGCCCAGGATGATCTTCGGAAAGTCGCCGGCGGCGGTCGTTTGCGCGATGTACGCGCCGAGGCCGTGCGCCTCGATCCTGGTGTTGCCCCACTGCACGGCTTCCGACACGATGCTCGCGTTCCACGCGCCGCCCGATGCGGTGATCGCGCCGGTCACGTAGTACGGGAAGATGCCGGGCAGGATCGCCTGCCGCCACCACTGCCAGCCGCGGATGCGGAAGTTCGTCGCCGCTTCGCGATAGTCGTTCGGGTAGGACGTTGCGCCGGCGATCACGTTGAACAGGATATACCACTGCGTGCCGAGCACGATCAGCGGCGACAGCCAGATATCGGGGTTCAGGTGGAAGCGCGCGATCACGATCACGAACACCGGGAACAGCAGGTTGGCCGGGAACGCGGCGAGGAACTGCGCGAGCGGCTGCAGCTTCTCGGCCAGCCTCGGGCGCAGCCCGACCCACACGCCGATCGGCACCCAGATCACCGATGCGATCGCGATCAGCACGACCACGCGCAGCAGCGTGATGAGCCCGAGCATGAGCACATGGCCGACCTCGGCCATCGTCACGCCGGTCGAAACGAAACTGACGACCCGCCACACGATATAGGCCGTGCCGATCAGCACGAGGGCCGCCCAGGCGATGTCGACCGTGCGCGACGCCTTCTTCTCGACGCGCGGCAGCGTGAAGCGCATCGCACCCGACAGCGGCAGGCGCAGCGGAATCCGCGCCGCCTTGGCGAAGAACCAGCCGGCCGGCACGAGCAACTGATGGATCAGGCGCGTGCGGCGTACGAGGTCGAGCAGCCACGACTCCGGCGCATTGCCCGAGCTCGTGTTCTCCATGCGGAACTTGTCGGCCCACGCGACGAGCGGGCGGAACAGGAACTGGTCATAGGCGAGGATCACGACCGTCATCGTGAGGATCACCCAGCCGATCGCGCCGAAGTTCTTCTCCGAGATCGCCTGCGCGAGATACGCACCGATTCCCGGCAGCGTGATCGTCTGGTTGCCGACCGTGATGGCCTCCGACGCGACGACGAAGAACCAGCCGCCCGACATCGACATCATCATGTTCCAGATCAGGCCCGGCATCGAGAACGGCACCTCGAGCTTCCAGAAGCGCTGCCAGGACGTCAGGTGGAAGCCCCGCGACACTTCGTCGAGATCGCGCGGCACCGTGCGCAGCGACTGGTAGAAGCTGAACGTCATGTTCCACGCCTGGCTCGTGAAGATCGCGAAGATCGCCGCAAGCTCCGCGCCGAGCACACGGCTCGGGAACAGCGCGAGGAAGAACGTGACCGTAAACGAGATGAACCCGAGCACCGGCACCGACTGCAGGATGTCGAGGATCGGGATCAGCACCATGCCCGCACGACGGCTCTTGGCCGCGAGCGTGCCGTAGACGAGCGTAAACACGAGCGCCGCGACCATCGCGGCAAGCATCCGCAACGTGGTGCGCAACGCGTATTCGGGCAGGTTCGACGGATCGAGCGAGATTTTCTGCGTCTGCAGCACGCCGATCGGCGCCATCGTTTCGTGGAAACCGACGACCGCCATCGCGATCAGGCAGATGATCAGCGGAAACGCGATGAAGTCCCACCGGTTCGGCAGAACGCGCCATGCGGACGCGTTGGCGGTCCGGTTCGGATTGAAGAATCCGACGTCCATCAGGCGCCCTCCCCGGTAAGGCCGAACGAAGCCGGCAGTCGATGTTGATTCATGGCAAAGCGCACGGGCGCGGTAATTCGATTGACTGACGATCTCGCGCGGGCGCAATGCGCCGTGCGTGCAAGCTGCGCCCCGCGCGGTCGCGGTCGAGTCGGCCCGCGACGGCACGACACTACACCAACCTGTATTTCAGGTACAACCGTCCGGGGACGGCGCAGGCGGCGCACGGATCGTGCCCGGCCCGCGGGGCGGACCGCGGGTGCGCGTGACGGAGCAACCCGGCCGCAGTCCTTCGGCCGGCATGCAGGCCCGAATTATGCCGTGATCCGGCCCGGCCGTGAACCCGCTCGCCGCACGCGTGTGCAAACCGTGTCGGGCGTCAGCAGACGGATACCGCGAAGCGGGTATGATCGGGACTAGCCCTTAGGGTCTGTTGCAGCCGTTCTCGTGGCAACGCATGCCCGTTCCACATGTAAACAGACTTCGAGGATCGACCGACGAGCGGGAGGAAGGGAATGGCAGGAAACTTGGTGATCGTCTGCCGCGATCAGGATGCCGACGCGTTCTACGAACTGATGCAGGAGTACGGGTCGTTCCAGACGCGGCTGTCGTCGACGGCATGGTACCTGAACATGAACGTCGTGCCGGAATCGCTGCAGGAGGAAATCCTGGAGCGCCTCGGCCGCTATACGACCGTCTACATCTTCGAGGCCACCACCGTGACCTACAACACGATCGACAGCAACGCAGCCGAGACGCTCGGCACGCTGTTCGGCGAATGACGCCGCGCGGCGCTTGCCTGCCCGGGCAGGCGCCGCAGCCGCTTACGCCGCCTGAGCGTGGGGCTCGTCCTTCGGCACGACCTCGAACGGGAACGTCATCGCGACGCGCAGGCCGCCTTCGGGGCGGTTGCCGATGTCGCACGCCCCGCCCAGCCTGAGCACGAGCCGCTCGACGATCGCAAGCCCGAGCCCGCTGTGGCCGTTGCCGCCGCGTGCGGGGTCGAGCCGCACGAACGGCCGCGTCGCGACCGCGAGGTCGCGCGGCGCGATCCCGCCGCCGCTGTCGCTGACCGCCAGCACGTAGCCGGTTGGCGTGCGCGCCGTCTCGACGAATACGGGCGGCGCGCCGTACGCATGCGCGTTGTCCAGCAGGTTCGACAGGATCCGGTCGAGCGTCGCCGTCGGCAGCCGGAAGCCCGGATCGGCGTCGAGCCGTGTCTGGACCGTCGGTGCGTTCGGCGCGACCGCACGATAGCTGCGTGCGATCCGCTCGCACGCCTGGTCGACCGGCACCGGCTCGCTGCGATCGGACCCGCCGTGCGCAAACACCAGAAACTGATCGACGATGTGCGACATCGAGTCGACGTCGCGCACGACGCCGTCGCGCAAGCGCGCGTCGTCCATCATTTCCGCGCGCAGGCGCATCCGCGCAAGCGGCGTGCGCAGGTCGTGCGCAACGCCCGCCAGCATCACCGCGCGGTCGTTGTCGGCCTGCGACACCTGCTCGACCATCTGGTTGAAGCCATGCGTGAGCTGGCGCAGCTCGCGCGGGCCGCGCTCGCGCAGCGGCGGCACCGGCTGCCCGCGGCCGAAGCG
>NZ_JBNCAB010000019.1:0-101074 GCF_049805555.1 Burkholderia sp. DN3021
GGGGTCGTGGGGTCGGGGCGCGCACGAAGGGCGGGGCGGGGGGGCGCGGCCGCGGGCGGCACGCGCGCCACCGGGGCGCGCGAACGACATCAATCAGTTCGGGGCGTTTTCAGGCGGGGCGCGCGGCTGCGCGAGACGAATGCCCTTGCGGGGGAAATCGGGAACGGCCGGGGCAGCCGCGCGGTAGGCGAACGTCCGTACGAAGCCCGGCATTGCGGGCAGGCTCGCGCCGAGTGCGACGTTCGCCGCGAAGCCCGGGCAGTACACGCAATGCGGCACGCCGGCATGATCGAACGACGATGTGTCGCGGTCGTCGCCCGACTGCGCGAGCACGACCTGGCGGGCGCCCGCTGCACTGCACAACTCGAGCGTGAGCTCGCCGGAGCCGCTCGACGCAAGACGCGCATAGCCGATGACGGGCGACAGTACGTTCAGTACCAGCGCCAGCCATACAAGGCCGATCCATCGCGTCGTTCGTTTCATCGCGGTCCAGGAAAAAGTGCGCGCAAGTATAACAAGCGACCCGATCGTTGCCGATCGCTCAGGACGCAATAGTCGGCATCGCAGCGCATGTGCCGTTAATACAACAGAGACAAAATCTAACGATTCGCCTCTGGCACAAATCCAAGCACGAGGTTGATAATCATCGAACCTGCTGGAGAAACAACCATGGACGAAAGACCAACTCGCATGCCACCGCCCGAGCAAGTGATGAGCCCGGATCCGGAACCCGTCGGCGTGGAATTCCTCGCCGAATTGCCCGAGCACGTCCGGGCATTCTTCGACGAGCAGCACAAGCTGTACTCGCCGAAGTGACCGCCTGTTCGGTTCTGTAACCGCCACGTGTCGATCATCGCTATCGTGCGGTTCATCGCTGCGCATCGCGCGCAATTCGCGTCGCACCCGGGCCGCAACAGCCTGACGGTGCCGGATCAGCTCGCCTGCTGATTCTTCTGTCGCGTCGCTACGCCGCGCGACTGTCTTCGTCTATTCTTCTGGTTTTCCACGTCCGGCCCGCCCGGCTCTCCCGATCATTCCGATGAAGCAAGCCATTCGTGCCAGCGTCGCTGTCGCCGCGCTCGGCGTCGCCCTCTTTTCGTCGCCGCGCATCGCCAGCGCAGACGGCGATGACACCGCCCTCACCAACGTCGTCGCGCTCGCGTCACAGCGCCTCGCGCTCGCCGAACCGGTCGCGCGATGGAAATGGGCGAATCACAAGGCGATCGAGGACCAGCCACGCGAAGCGGCACTGCTCACTTCGGTCGAGAAGCGCGCGGCACAGGCCGGCGTCGATCCTGCGTTCGCACGGACGTTCTTCGAGGATCAGATCGCCGCGAGCAAGGACGTACAGAACGCACTGTTCGCGACCTGGCGCGCGACGCGGCCGCCCGAGGGCACGCCGCCCGATCTCGCGACCAGCACGCGCCCCGCGCTCGACCGGCTGACGCAGAAAATGCTCGCGGGTCTCGCGCAAGTCGCGCCGCTGCGCGATGCGCCCGATTGCCAGGCGCGGCTTGCTCGCAGCATCGCGAACTGGAAGACGCTCACACGCTACGACTCGACGCAGACGCGGGCGCTCGACACTGCGCTGTCGCATGTCTGTTCGGCCGGCGGCGCAAGCGCAATCGGCTGACGCGGCAGGCAGGCACCGCAGGCGCGGATTGCGCCGCTGGGCTCAACCCGCGGGCGTCAGCGCAGCCAGCGGAATCAGCTGAAGCCCACGCGCGAGATGCGTCTGCAGCAGGCGATGAGTAAAGGGTTCGAACGTGCCGTCCGCCGCGTCGGCCACGAGCCGCGCGGCCGCATCGAGCGATTCGGCCGAACCGAGGTAACGCCAGCCGTCGATCACATGAAACAGGCGGCGCTCGCCGTTCGCCTCGAACGCAACGGCGCCCTCGAACGGCCAAGGCGCACCGCCCGCACGGGCCGTATCGGCCGCCGGACGCCGGTTGTACGACGGACGCAGCCGGGCGATCCATTGCGCTTCGGCCAGCATCGCGCCCAGTTCATTACCGGTCTCGTGCCATTCGACACGCCGCACCTGCTGCGCGAGCCGCATTTCCTTCGAAGAGCGCCGCTCGCCCGTCAGCAGCGCACGCAGCCGCTGCCGCACGCGCACGCTGCGACCGACATACAGCGCTGCGTCACCCTCCCCGAACAACGCATATGCGCCGCACCCGGCCGGCGCGGTGTCGAGCCAGGCTTCGGTCAGATCGCCGGCCAGACGGAAGTGGCGCGTCGTACGCGCGATCTGGTCGCGCAGCCGCTCGAGCGGCACGATGTCGTGCAGTTGACGCCAGAACTGCCAGAGCAGATCGGCATCCGCGAGCGCCCGGTGGCGCGCAGCCGGAACGAGACCATGCCGTTCGATCAACGCATCGAGCCCGTGCCGCGATTCGCGCGGAAACAGCGCGCGTGACAGCCGCACCGTACACAGCACATCGGGATTGAACGCGAAGCCGGCACGCTCGAATTCGGCGCGCAGGAAACCGCGGTCGAAACTCGCGTTGTGCGCAACGAACAGCTTGCCGTCGAGCCGCTCGAACAGCGCCGGCGCGAGCGACGCGAACGACGGCGCGTCGCGCACCATCGCGTCCGAAATGCCCGTCAGTTGCTGGATGAACGGCGGAATCGACTGGCCCGGATTGACGAGCGTCGTCCACGTCGACACGCCGAGCGGGCCGATTTCGACCACGCCGATTTCGGTGATGCGATGCTCGGCGGACGAGCCGCCGGTGGTTTCAAGGTCGACGAAAACGAGCGGTTGTTCGCTGGCGGGATCGGACAGGCGGGAATCGGACATGAAAAGACACGGAAACGATGCTTCCGTGAGTATGCACCGGCACGCGTGTTCGCCGCCAGCATGGACGGGAACGATCCGCCCCCGGAAAACAAAAAAGCCCCCGCCATGCGGGGGCCGGACGTGATCGGCAATGCGCGGCGCGTCAGACCGCCTGGATATTCGCTGCCTGCTTGCCTTTCGGCCCGACTTTCACGTCGAATGAAACACGCTGGTTTTCCTTCAGCGTCTTGAAGCCGTCCATCCGGATTTCGGAAAAGTGCGCAAACAAATCTTCACCGCCATTGTCCGACGTAATAAAGCCAAAGCCTTTAGCATCGTTAAACCATTTCACGATACCGGTATCCATGTCTTCGTTCCCCACTCGTTTAGATCAAAAAAGCTATTTTTATAGCCGTTTCCCGAAATCCCGAAACATTGCGCCAGCACCCGCACCAGCACGCCGCCCGAGGACGGTGTGCTGACTTTATAAATTGGACAATCCGGGTGCGTCAAGAAAATTTTTGACGACCTCTTTATAAAAAAAGCGCTAATGCCATTGGAATCGGTACACCATCGCCTTTGATTAATTGATTCGCATCAAAAACCTGTCAATATTACCGGGATCGGATCATTAATAATTTCGACCACGAAAATCCTACCGGGGACAAATCGACTCGGTAAAATCCTCGGGTTTTTTCCGGGTTGCGGAAATCCCGGGACGTTGCGATGCTGATGTAACGCCGTAAGGAAGGAGAAGGTCATGTGGCTGGACGGAATCAAGCGCTTCGCGAGCCGGCTCGGACGCGTACGTCGCAAGTCCCGCGCCCTGGCCGAGTCTGCTCGCGAAGCGCCGTGCGACACCGAGTTCGATACGACGTGGCACGGCGATCACTGGCAGAACCTGCTCGCATCGCCGCTGGACGCACGTCACTACGTGATGGAAGACTGGACCTATACGCCGCCGCACACCGAAACTGAGGAAGCTGCGCCGACGCGCAAGCGCAAGAAGCGGCGCTCGTACGCGCAATAGCACACGGAAAGCGGGCAAAAAAAAAAGCGCGACTGGGAAGTCGCGCCGACAAAGGTTTGGAGATCTTTTCCGTCAACGAAAAAGTCTGCTTCGGAAAGCAGAGATCGCAGTATAGCGAGAGAACAACCTTTCATTAGCCATGCTCCACACAAACCTCTATTGCCGAAGCGTCAATAATCGCGCCACGGCTGCCACCGCTTGCTGCTGATCGTCTGTCGCGACCACGCAACGCTCGTTACGTAGTCCTGATCGCAATTTTCCTTCGCTGCACTGCCGCAAACCCTTGATGGGTAACCGTTTCCACATGCCTATCGATCTTTGCGGATTCCAAAATACACTATTGCTTAAAGCGTAACCCGCCTCCGCTCCGCGCACTCCGTACACTGGAAATGGCTTTCTGAAACGCGCACCGCCGCTCTGCCGGGCCGGTCAAAGCGTCACGCAAACATGCCGGTTCTGCAGCAGGTTCGATCGACATCATCCTGTTTGGAGACAGATCCATGAAAAAAACCCTGATCGTCACCGCGTTGTCGGGTATATTCGTTACGGCAGCACACGCACAAAGCAGCGTTACGCTATACGGCTTGATCGACGCGGGCATCACCTACACGAACAACCAGCACGGCCACAGCGCCTGGCAGGAAACGAGCGGCTCGATCAACGGCAGCCGCTGGGGTCTGCGCGGCACCGAGGATCTCGGCGGCGGCCTGAAAGCAATCTTCACGTTGGAAAACGGCTTCGGCATCAACAACGGCACGCTGAAGCAGAACGGCCGCGAATTCGGCCGGCAAGCGTTCGTCGGCCTCGCGCACGACAGCTACGGCTCGCTGACCCTTGGCCGCCAGTACGACAGCGTCGTCGACTATCTCGGGCCGCTGTCGCTGACCGGCACGCAGTACGGCGGCACCCAGTTCGCGCATCCGTTCGACAACGACAACCTGAACAACTCGTTCCGGATCAACAACTCGGTCAAGTACCAGAGCGCGAACTACAACGGGCTGAAGTTCGGCGCGTTGTACGGCTTCTCGAATTCGTCCAGCTTCTCGAACAACCGCGCGTACAGCGTCGGCGCGTCGTACAGCTTCATGGGCTTCAACGTCGCGGCCGCGTACATGCAGCTGAACAACAACATCAATTCGCTGGCGCTCGCGGCAACCGATCCGGGCGCGGTCGCCGGCGACTGGACCTTCGCGGCCAGCCGCCAGCGCACCTGGGGCGGGGGCCTCAAGTACACGTTCGGGCCGGCGACCGCGGGCTTCGTGTTCACGCAGACGCGCCTGACCAATTCGGCCGGCATCAGCGCGGGCCAATCCGGCGTGTCGGGCGGCATTCCGCTGGCGGGCGGCACCCGCTTCAACAACTACGAACTGAACGGCCGCTATGCGCTCACGCCGGCGCTGTCGCTCGCGGGCTCGTACACGTACACCGACGGCCGTCTCGACGGCCAGAAGCCGAGCTGGCACCAGTTCAACCTGCAGGCCGACTATGCGCTGTCGAAGCGCACCGACGTGTACCTGCAGGGCGAATACCAGCGGGTGCTGGCGGACGGCCTGCCGATCGGCGCCAACATCAACGGGCTGGGTGCCGCATCGTCGACCAACAAGCAGATCGCGGTCACGGCCGGCCTGCGCCATCGCTTCTGAGCGACCGGCGCATCGGCTTCGCGCCGGATGACGAAGCGCCCCGCCGGGGCGCTTTTTCTTTGCCGGAATACGTGGGCCGCCGATCAGGCACCCGGTGCCGGATAACGAACGTCGAGTATGTCGATCGGCTGCGGGCCGGCCGGCGTCATCAGCGTAACGGTATCGCCGATCTTCGCCTTGATCAGCGCACGCGCGACCGGCGAAATCCAGCTGACGCAGCCGCGGTCGAGATCGACCTCGTCGATCCCGACGATCGTGACCGTGTGGTCCTCGCCGTCCGGCGTCTCGTAATCGACCGTTGCGCCGAAGAACACTTGGTCGACATTCTCCTGACGGCTCGCGTCGACGACTTCGGCGAGATCGAGCCGCTTCGTCAGGAAGCGGATGCGGCGATCGATCTCGCGAAGCCGCCGCTTGCCATAAATGTAGTCGCCGTTCTCCGACCGGTCGCCATTCGACGCGGCCCACGACACGAGCCGCACGACCTCGGGGCGCTCGACGTCGATCAGGTTCAGCAGCTCGTCCCGCAGCCGCTTGTGGCCGGCCGACGTGATGTAGTTCTTCGCGCCCGCGGGAATCGCGGGTTGAGCCTGGTCGAGATCGTCGTCGTCACCATCCGACTCTTTGACAAACGCCTTGTTCATGATGCAGATTCAACACGTGGATGACTGATGCTCCAAGGGTACACGAAGGGCGCTCCGTCAAAGTCGCGCCGCGTAATTCGCGAATAAGGCTTCCCTTTTTATACAACCCTGCTATAATTTCGCTTCTGCGTGCGGCTGTAGCTCAGTTGGATAGAGTACTTGGCTACGAACCAAGGGGTCGTGGGTTCGAATCCTGCCAGCCGCGCCACCTTTTCGAGGGCCTTCCAAACCGAAGGCCCTTTCAGTTCGAAGTAGTAGTGTTTTGTTTTGCGTGCGGCTGTAGCTCAGTTGGATAGAGTACTTGGCTACGAACCAAGGGGTCGTGGGTTCGAATCCTGCCAGCCGCGCCACCTTTTTGGGGGCCTTCCCATCGCAGAAGGTTCCGACAGTTGAAGCAGTACCGTTTTGCGTGCGGCTGTAGCTCAGTTGGATAGAGTACTTGGCTACGAACCAAGGGGTCGTGGGTTCGAATCCTGCCAGCCGCGCCACCTTAAAAGGGCTTTCCTCCAGGAAGGCCCTTTTTCTTTTCTGCCTCCCCTCTCCCGTCACTCGCGCCCCGATTTGCGAGCCGACGCGCTTCGGAAGAGCGCCGGCAAGGCCGCACCTTCGCTCCACGACGCACATGAAAACGGCGGCCATCAGCCGCCGTTGAACGATCGCCCTCGAGGGTACGCGTCAATAATCCTGCCGCTCGCGCTCGATGCGCATGCCGCCGTCGTGGCGCGCATGCGCGCCGTCGTCGGTCGAGCGCTCGCGCATGATCCGCATCACGTCCGGATTGGTTCGCACGCGCCGCATCACGTTCGCGAGATGCACGCGATCGCTGACCTGGATCACGAAACGCAGCACTGTCGATTCGTGCGTCAGATCCTCGTCCATCGCGATATGGACGATGTTCGCGTCGGCCGACGTGATGTCCGCCGCGACGCGCGCAAAGATGCCCTTCGTGTTCTTCACGAGCGCCTTCACCGCGACATCGAACAGTCGGCCCGGCTGCGGCGCCCATTCGACGTCGATCCAGCGGCCCGGATCGCGGCGATGGATGCGCTGCGCGACGCGGCAATCGGTCGTATGAATCGCCATCCCCAGGCCGATGCCGATGTAGCCCATGATCGCATCGCCCGGAATCGGCCGGCAGCATGCCGACAACTGCACGGACATCCCTTCGGTGCCGGTAATCACGACCGGCGGCGCATGATGCGCCGGATGCCGCTCGGACTTCGGCAGGTCGTCGTCCGCGTCGCGGCCGCTCATCAGCACCTCGATGCGCTTGGCCATCACCGCGGCGACGCGGCGGCCGAGGCCGATGTCCGCGAAAATTTCCTGACGGCTCTTGTTGCCCGTCCACTGCACGAGCTTTTCCCACACCTCAGGCGCAACGTCGGCCAGCGCGAGACCATAGCCCTTCAGGCTCTGGTCGACGAGCCGCTCGCCAAGCTGCACGGATTCGTTCAGGCGCATCGTCTTCAGGTAGTGACGAATCGCCGAGCGCGCCTTGCCGGTACGCACGAAGCCGAGCCACGCGGGGTTCGGCTTCGAGTACGGCGCGGTGATCACCTCGACGATGTCGCCGCTCTTCAGCTCGGTGCGCAGCGGCAGCAGCTCGTTGTTGATCTTCACGGCGACGCACTGGTTGCCGAGATCGCTGTGGATCGAATAGGCGAAATCGAGCGCCGTCGCGCCGCGCGGCAGCGCCATGATCTTCGACTTCGGCGTGAACACGTAGACCGCGTCGGGGAACAGGTCGATCTTCACGTGCTCGAGGAATTCGCTCGAATCGCCGGCTTCGCTCTGGATGTCGAGCAACGACTTCAGCCACTGGTGCGCGCGCTTCTGCACGTCGCTGAGATCCGCACTGCCGTTCTTGTACAGCCAGTGCGCGGCGACCCCCGCCTCGGCAATCTCGTGCATCTTGCGCGTGCGCACCTGGAACTCGATCGGTGCGCCGAACGGGCCGACGAGCGTCGTGTGCAGCGACTGATAGCCGTTGATCTTCGGGATCGCGATGTAGTCCTTGAACTTGCCGGGCACCGGCTTGTACAGCGAGTGCAGCGCGCCGATGCACGTGTAGCAGTCGAGCGCGCTGTCGACGACGACGCGAAAGCCGTACACGTCGAGTACCTGCGAGAACGACAGCTGCTTGTCGCGCATCTTGCGGTAGACGCTGTAGATCGTCTTTTCGCGGCCGGTGATCTCGGCGTCGATCTTCGCGTCGGCCATCGCGCGCTGCGCGGCCTCGAGGATCTTGCTGATCACTTCGCGGCGGTTGCCGCGCGCGGCCTTCACGGCCTTCTCGAGCGTCGCGTAGCGATGCGGGTTGAAGTTCGCGAAGCTCATGTCCTGCAGCTCGCGATACGTGTTGTTCAACCCGAGCCGGTGCGCGATCGGCGCGTAGATGTCGAGCGTTTCCCGCGCGACGCGGCGGCGCTTTTCCATCGGCACCGCGCCGAGCGTGCGCATGTTGTGCAGGCGGTCGGCGAGCTTGACGAGAATGACCCGCACGTCGCGCGCCATCGCGAGCAGCATCTTGCGGAAATTTTCCGCCTGCGCTTCCTCGCGGCTGCGGAATTCCATCTTGTCGAGCTTCGACAGGCCGTCGACCAGTTCGGCGACCTTCGGGCCGAACCGTTCGGCCAGCTCGTTCTTGGTCACGCCCTGGTCTTCCATCACGTCGTGCAGCAGCGCGGCCATCACGGCCTGCGCGTCGAGCTTCCAGCCGGCGCAGATTTCCGCGACGGCGACGGGATGGGTGATGTAGGGTTCGCCGCTCTGGCGGTATTGACCGAGGTGGGCTTCGTCGCTGAAGTGGAACGCCGCCTTGACCTCTTTGATTTCGTCCGGAGCGAGATACTCGGCAAGCGCGGCCGTCAGTTTCGCGATCGAAACGACGCCATGCTTGCGCGGCTGCTCCGGAGTGGCGGTCGGCCCGAACAGATGCCGGAAGGACTGTTCGAGGACCGCGTCGATGTACTGGCGCGCAGGCGACCGGGCCGTGGTTTCGGTGGTCGAATCCGCGGAGGCGGACGATGGGGTGGTGCTCATATTCGCCTCCAGGTCGAGTCGTTGCGCGCGTGGACTACATGGCTGGAACGGGCCGGATGCGCGTTACACCGGCACCTTCTTCAGCATCTCGACGCCGACCTGGCCGGCGGCGATCTCGCGCAGCGCGACGACGGTCGGCTTGTCGCGGCTTTCGATCTTCGGCGTATGGCCTTGCGCGAGCTGCCGCGCGCGATAGGTGGCGGCGAGCGCCAGTTCGAAGCGATTCGGGATTTGCTTCAGGCAGTCTTCGACGGTAATGCGAGCCATGTTGGTAATTCCTTCTGAATATAGTGCTTATTCTACCTTATGTCCCTCGTGCCCCGCGTCATTCCGCGTGGGGCAGATGGATGCCAAGCTCGATGAACAGCTCGGCGTGTCGCGCGTACTGCGAAGCAAAGCGCAGGCGCGTCGCCGCGACGATGCATTCGAGCTCCGCGAGCGCACGCTCGAAATTCTCGTTGATCACCACGTATTCCGCTTCCGACGCGTGCGCGATCTCGCTGCCGGCGGCAAGAAGACGCCGCGTGATCACGTTCGGCTCGTCCTGGCCGCGCTTCTTCAAACGCTCCTCGAGCGCGTCGAGCGACGGCGGCAGGATGAAGATGCCGACCGCGTTGCGGAACTGCTTCTTCACCTGCAATGCGCCCTGCCAGTCGATCTCGAGCAGCACATCGTGGCCGTTCTTCATCTGCTCTTCGATCCAGACGCGCGACGTGCCGTAGTAGTTGCCGTGCACTTCCGCGCTCTCGAGGAATTCGTGCGCCGCGTGACGCGTGCGGAAATCGTCGACGGTCGTGAAGTGGTAATGCTGGCCGTCCTGTTCGCCCGGGCGCGGCTTGCGCGTCGTGTACGAGATCGACAGGCAGATGTCGCTGTCCTTCGACAGCAGCGCATTCACGAGCGTCGACTTGCCGGCGCCCGACGGCGCGACGACCATGAACAGGTTGCCGGGATAGACGCCGCCGTGCAGCGAATGCGCGGCGTGGCCGTCGTGAGTGGGTTGGGTCATGTTGCGTTACTCCAGGTTTTGCACTTGCTCGCGCATCTGCTCGATCAACAGCTTGAGCGCCATCGACGCGTCGGCGAGTTCCTTCGCCGCCGCCTTCGAGCCGAGCGTGTTCGCTTCGCGATTCAGCTCCTGCATCATGAAGTCGAGACGCTTGCCGACGCGGCCGCCCTTCTCGATCACATGACGCGTTTCGTTAAGGTGCGCGGTGAGCCGCGACAGCTCTTCCGCGATGTCGATCCGGATCCCGTACATCGTCACTTCCTGACGAATGCGTTCCGCGGCTTCCTCGCGCGTCACGATCGGCGCGCTGCCTTCGGGCGCCGCGATGCCGAGCGCTTCCTGCAGCCGCTCGACGATCTTCTGCTGATGCTTCGCGATCAGCTCCGGCACGAGCGGCGTGATACGCGCGACGATCGCTTCCATCTCGGCGACGTTCGACAGCAGCATCGTCGCCAGTTGCGCGCCTTCGCGCGAACGCACGACGACGAGCTCGCCGATCGCTTCCTTGCCGCATGCGAGCACCGCGTCGCGGATCGCGTCGGCCGACACGCCGCTTTCCGCGATCACGCCGGGCCAGCGCAGGATCTCGCCCGCGCGCAGGCGGCCGACGCCCGGGAACGAGTCGAGCACCGCGCGCTCGAGATCGGCAAGCTGGCCGAGCGCCGACTGGTTCAACGCGCCCGCGCCGATGCTCTGTTCGCCGCGCTGCAGGTTGATGCGCACGTCGACCTTGCCGCGCGACAGCTTGTTCATCAGCATTTCGCGCAGCGCGGGTTCGCACGCGCGCACGTCGTCCGGCATCCGGAAATTCAGGTCGAGGAAGCGCGAGTTCACGGTGCGCAGTTCGACCGACACGCTGGTGCCGCCGTTGCCGGTGGCCGTTGCGAGTTCGCGCGTCGCGCTCGCGTAGCCCGTCATGCTGTAGATCATGGTTCGTCTCGCCGTCTGGTTGCCCTCGCGGGCGGGGATATGTCGAGGCGCCCGGCGCATCGGACAAGCGCGGGGCGGGAAGCGCGCATTATCCCATTTTTGCGGACCACCCCGCCGGGCAAGCCCGCCGTTCGGCGCTAAAATCGGGGTTTCCTCTCCTTCCGCGATTCCCACATGACGTCCTCCCTTTCCCGCCCGAGCGGCCGCCGCGCCGACGAACTGCGCAAGGTCGCCCTCACGCGCCACTACACGAAACATGCGGAAGGCTCCGTGCTGGTCGAATTCGGCGACACCAAGGTGCTCTGCACCGCGAGCGTCGCCGAGCGCGTGCCCGAATTCCTGCGCGACCGCGGGCAAGGCTGGCTGACCGCCGAGTACGGGATGCTGCCGCGCGCGACGCACACGCGCAGCGACCGCGAAGCCGCGCGCGGCAAGCAGACGGGCCGCACGCAGGAAATTCAGCGCCTGATCGGCCGCGCGCTGCGCGCGGTGTTCGATCTCGAGGCGCTCGGCCCGCGCACGGTCCACATCGACTGCGACGTGATCCAGGCCGACGGCGGCACGCGCACGGCGAGCATCACCGGCGCATTCGTCGCCGCGCACGACGCCGTGTCGAAGCTGATCGCGGCCGGCAAGCTCACGCGCTCGCCGCTCACCGACCACGTCGCCGCGATCTCGGTCGGCGTGTACGAAGGCGCACCGGTGCTCGACCTCGACTACGCGGAAGATTCGCGCTGCGACACCGACATGAACGTCGTGATGACGGGCGCCGGCGGCTTCGTCGAAGTCCAGGGCACGGCCGAAGGCGTGCCGTTCTCGCGCGCCGAGATGAATGCGCTGCTCGACCTCGCGCAGGGCGGGATCGCCGAGCTCGTGCAACTGCAGAAGGACGTCCTGGGCGCCGGCCATGCCTGACGATCGCACCATCGCGCCGCTGTCGCGCATCGTTCTCGCGTCGAACAACCCCGGCAAGCTGCGCGAATTCACCGCGCTGTTCTCGACGGTCGGCATCGAGATCGTCCCGCAAGGCGACCTTGCGGTGCCCGAGGCGGCCGAGCCGTTCGGCACGTTCATCGAGAACGCGCTGACGAAGGCGCGGCACGCGTCGCGGCTCACCGGGCTGCCGGCGATCGCCGACGATTCGGGCCTGTGCGTGCGCGTGCTGCGCGGCGCGCCGGGCGTCTATTCGGCGCGCTACGCGCAGCGCGCCGGCCGCGACAACGGCGACGCGGCGAACAACGCGTATCTCGTCGAGCAGTTGCGCGGCGTCGACGACCGGCGCGCATACTATTGCTGCGTGCTCGCGCTCGTGCGCCATGCGGACGATCCCGAGCCGCTGTTCGCCGAAGGGCGCTGGGCCGGCGAGATCGTCGACGCGCCGCGCGGCGAGCACGGATTCGGCTACGACCCGTATTTCTACCTGCCGTCGCTCGGCGCGACGGCAGCCGAACTCGAGCCGGCCGTGAAGAACACGCACAGTCATCGCGCGCTTGCGCTGAAGGCGCTGCTTGCGCGGCTCGCGGAGGAGGCATGACCATGCCCGATACCCATCCGCTGCGGGAGGTCGCATGAGCCAGGCAGCGGAAACCGGCGCGCGCGTCGTCGCGACGTTCACGTCACCCGGACAGGTGCGGCTCACGTCGCTGCCGCCGCTCGCGCTGTACGTGCATTTTCCGTGGTGTGTGCGCAAATGCCCGTACTGCGATTTCAACTCGCACGAGTGGAAAGGCGAACGGTTCCCGGAAACCGAGTATCTCGACGCGCTGCGCGCCGATCTCGAGCAGGCACTGCCGCTCGTGTGGGGACGGCAGGTGCATACCGTGTTCATCGGCGGCGGCACGCCGAGCCTGCTGTCGGCGGCCGGTCTCGACCGGATGCTGTCCGACGTGCGCGCGCTGCTGCCGCTCGACGCCGACGCCGAGATCACGCTCGAGGCGAATCCGGGCACGTTCGAGGCCGCGAAGTTCGCGCAGTTCCGCGCGAGCGGCGTGAACCGGCTGTCGGTCGGGATCCAGAGCTTCAACGAGGCGCACCTGAAGGCGCTCGGCCGGATTCACGACACCGCGCAGGCGCGCGCGGCCGTCGAGATCGCCGCGAAGAACTTCGACAACTTCAACCTCGACCTGATGTTCGCGCTGCCGAACCAGACGCTCGACGAATGCCGCACGGACATCGAGACCGCGCTGTCGTTCGCGCCGCCGCATCTGTCGCTGTACCACCTGACGCTCGAGCCGAACACGCTGTTCGCGAAGTTCCCGCCGGTCGTCCCCGACGACGATGCATCGGCCGACATGCAGGAATGGATCCACGCGCGCACGGCCGAGGCCGGCTACGGGCGCTACGAAGTTTCCGCTTATGCGAAGCCGAATCATCAGTGCAAGCACAACCTGAACTACTGGCGCTTCGGCGACTATCTCGGGATCGGCGCGGGCGCGCACACGAAGCTGTCGTTCCCGAACCGGATCCTGCGGCAGGCACGCTACAAGCATCCGGCGACCTTCATCGAGCAGGCGATGGCCGGCGCGGCCGTGCAGGAAGAGCGTGCAGTCGGCGCGCGCGACCTGCCGTTCGAGTTCATGCTGAACACGCTGCGGCTGGTCGAGGGCTTCCCCGTGCACAGCTTCGCCGAACGCACGGGCCTGCCGATGAGCACGATCGAGCCGGCGCTGAAGGAAGCGGAACGGCGCGGGCTGATCACGCGCGATTTCACGCAGATCGCGCCGACGCCGCTCGGCCAGCGTTTCCTCAACGACCTGCAGGAATTGTTCCTGCGCGACGATTGAAGCGATGCCGACTCCGGTCGACAGCGGCGGCATTTCGGTTACAATGCCGCCTCGCGTGGAAGCGTGGCCGAGCGGTTTAAGGCACTGGTCTTGAAAACCAGCGACGGGAAACTGTCCGTGAGTTCGAATCTCACCGCTTCCGCCAGGAAATTCGCCAAACCCCGTCCATTCGCTGAATGACGGGGTTTTTGTTTGTCCGCACGCCCGTCCCCCACGTTCCGACGCATCGAACCGGATGCCGTTACAATCCGGCGCTCCGATTCGCGAAACGGGAAACCCACGTCATGAAACCCTTCATCGTCTCGTCGCTCGTCGCCGTGCTGGCTGCCGTCAGCACGCACGCTGCGGCCGATACCGCCTCCGGCAGCGGCGCACCGGCGTCGTGCGCGATCGCGTACGTGACCGGCGTCGGCGGCTCGCCGCGCGGCCTGAGCGAATACCTCGCGAGCCCGTCGCCCTACAACTACCTGAAGGACAACGATCTCCAGTGCAAGGTGTCGGACGACGGTCGCACGTCGAACTGCACCGGCGTGACCTACCTCCGGAACGAACAGGTCAGCGTGTACGACGATTCCGATCCGGCAACGCTGACCGTCGTGGCGCGCGTGGAGCTCGACCACGGCCAGAAGTACCCGGTGATCGTCGTCGTGCAGCGAAAGGACGCGCGCTGCAAACAGTGACGCAGCCATGCGCGCGAGCGTGTCCGTCGAGACGGAACGTGCGCTCGCGGCGGTGCACAACCCAATCCGCGTAACGGCCGCTGTCGCGCCGCGCCGGAAGCCTCCCGGGCCGCCCCGCGATCACCTAGAATTCGTTCAACACGGCGACACGACCGCCGCCGCGTACTCGATGCCGCACGCGCCACCCCTGCGCGCGGCACACGGAGATCGCCATGACCGAACTGTCGACACCGACGGATCACGTCGATTACGAAGGCTTCGAGATCCATGTCGTGCCGGCCGCCGCGCCCGGCAACGACACGCGCTACACGTACACCGGCTACGTGTGCCATCCAGGCGCGAATCCCGCGCTGCCCGGCCACGCGGTGCCGTTCCATGCGGACGGCGAGGAAAGCTTCGCGAGCATCGATGAAGCGGTCCGCGAAGCCGTGCACATCGGCAAGAGCATCATCGACGGCACGCACCCCGACCTGTCGGTGCTGTCGCTCGTCACGCACGGCTTCTGAACCAGGCAGACGGCATCGCATGCGATTGTGCGGACATCGATTGCGATGCCGCATTCGGCGACCGCTGCGCGCGGCCGGACGATCGTCGCGAGCCTGCGCGCAACTCGCGTGTTGCGCCTCTCAAGCTTTCAACCTTGCAACACGTACGCCGGCACGCGCATGCGCGGCTGCAACGCGAGCCGGTCGAGCGCGCTGTCACATGTCACGTCACATCGCAACGCGCGGCGCGGCGCCCGGCCGTCATCATCAGCGATCGCAACGCCCGGCATCGCGCGTTATGCGTTTCTCCCGATATCGGCTTGCGTGCGTACGCCTATCATTTTTTTATAGTCACTTCTGGCTATCTCCCATGCGCCCCTTTCTCCGTCCGCGCGTCGACCGGCTCCGTATTGCTGCGCTGGCCGTCGTCGCCATGCTTGCCGCGTGCACGATCACGCCACCGCCGTCGCTGCGTTCGGTCCTGACGATTCCATCGATCACGCGCAGCGCGAGCCGCGCCCAGTATCGCGTCGAGATCGCGCAACGCGTTGCCGAACGCAATCCGTCCGGCATGCTGCACGGCACACCGCAGGCGATGCTCCGTTCGCTCGTCGTCGTCGCATTCACCGTCGATCGCGACGGCCGCCTCGTCAATGCCTCCATCTATCGCAGCAACGGCGACAGCGAGGCGGAAGCGCTCGCGCTCGCGTCGCTGCGCCGCTCGGCGCCGCTGCCTGCGCCGCCGTCGCGACTGCTCGACGGCAACGGCCAGATCGAAATGATGGAGGGCTGGCTCTTCAACGACGACGGCCACTTCCAGTTGCAAAGCACCGCGTCCGCGCAGGCGCAATCGCTCGACTGACCACCCGCCGCGTCGCGATTGCCGGTGTGCCGCGGTGCTGGCTATAATTTTCCGCAATCGCGCGGCCATCACGCCGCGCGCGCGTTCGCGCGCCCCACCCGGCATGCGAGCCGACCACGCCGGCACCGGGCGGCGGCGACATACCCGTCTCCATCGTCGACCGGCGGGTGACGTTCGCGCCACGGCGCGCGTCCACGCCGCCACCGCATCATCCGCTCGGCTGCCCATCGGCAGACGTCCGCCTGCCCGAGCGCACGCACAGCCGACCGCCCCAACGACAAAACGGAGACATCCATGTCCGCATCCCCCCCGGCCGTTGCACACGCAACCGGCTCGGCCGGCGCCGTCAGCCACCGGCGCATCGTGTTCGCGAGCTTCATCGGCACCGCGATCGAGTTCTACGATTTCTACGTGTACGCGACGGCCGCCGCGCTCGTCATCGGCCCCGTCTTCTTCCCGCACGGCTCCGCGACCGCGCAGGCGCTGTCCGCATTCGTCACGTTCGGCATCGCGTTCATTGCGCGCCCGATCGGCTCGTTCCTGTTCGGGCATTTCGGCGACCGCATCGGCCGCAAATCGACGCTCGTCGCGTCGCTGCTCGTGATGGGCGTGTCCACCACCGCGATCGGCTTCGTGCCCGGCTACGACGCGATCGGCACGCTCGCGCCGGTGCTGCTGTGCGTGCTGCGCTTCGGCCAGGGGATCGGCCTCGGCGGCGAATGGGGCGGCGCTGCGCTGCTCGCGACCGAGCACGCGCCGCAGGGCAAGCGCGGCTGGTTCGGGATGTTCCCGCAGCTCGGGCCCTCGGTCGGCTTCCTGATGTCGAACGGGCTGTTCTTCGCGCTCGCGCTGTCGCTGTCCGACGAGCAGTTCCGCAGCTGGGGATGGCGCATCCCGTTCCTGGTCAGCGCCGTGCTCGTCGCGCTCGGCCTGTACGTGCGGCTCAAGATCACCGAAACGCCCGCGTTCCAGGCAGCGCTCGACCGCAACGAGCGCGTGCGCGTGCCGGTCGCGACGCTCGTCACGCAACACTGGCAGCCGACGCTGCTCGGCGCGCTCGCGATGGTCGTCTGCTACACGCTGTTCTATATCTCGACAGTGTTCTCGCTGTCGTACGGCGTGTCGGCGCTGCATATTCCGCGCCAGAGCTTCCTCGGCCTGCTGTGTTTCGCGGTCGTGTTCATGGGGCTCGCGACGCCGCTTTCCGCGTGGGCATCGGACCGTTTCGGCCGCAAGCCGGTGCTCGTCGTCGGCGCAATCGCCGCGCTGCTGTCGGGTTTCGCGATGGAACCGCTGCTCGGCAGCGGCTCGATGCCGCTCGTCGCGCTGTTCCTGACGATCGAACTGTTCCTGATGGGCGTGACGTTCGCGCCGATGGGCGCGTTGCTGCCGGAACTGTTCCCGACCAACGTCCGCTACACGGGCGCGGGCGTCGCGTACAACCTCGGCGGGATTCTCGGCGCGTCGATCGCGCCGTATATCGCGCAACTCCTGGCTGCGCGCGGCGGGCTGTCGTGGGTCGGCGGCTACGTATCGGTCGCGGCGGCGATCAGCCTGGTCGGCGTGCTGCTGATGCGCGAAACGCGCGACGCGTCGCTCGTCTGAGACTCCGGGACGGCCCGGGTTGTGCGGCGACCGGCGCTACCTATACTCGATCCTGGGCGCGCCGCCGCGCGCCCCCGGGATCCCGCCCCGAAGGAGCCGCGCCATGAACATCCGCCTCGGCAATGCCGATCTCGTCCTGATCCTCGCGCTCGCGCTGGGTGGCGCGCTGCTGCTCGCGCTGCGCTTCCGGCCGAAGACATGGCGCGGCCTCGTGTTCGAGGCGCTGCTGGCGAATCTGGCGGCCATCGCCGCCGTCATAACGGTCGAGGCGCTGCTGGCCTGAACCGGCCCGCCCCGCTGCGTCAGGCCGTCAGCCGCGCGCGCAGCGCGCCATACGCAGGGTCGACCGTATCGATCGCGTCGAGCGCCTGCTCGACGGACGGGATCGTGCCCGGCTCGCCGATCGACAGTGCATTCGGTGCGCCGCCGATGCCGCAATGGTGACGCGACGTCGCGACGAAAATCATCACGGTCGGCCGCTGCAGCGCGTGCGCCATATGCACGAACCCCGTATCGACCCCCACCACGAGCGCGGCCCGGCCGAGCGCCGCGCCGAGTTCGCGCACGGTCATCGCGGGCAGCACGATCGCGCCCGGCGCGCGCGCGGCGATGTCCTGCGCATCGTCATGCTCGGCAGCCGATCCCCACGGCACCAGCACGCGCACGCCACGCGCCATCATCTGCGTGGCGAGCGCGGCCCAGTGGTCGGCCGGCCATTTCTTGTCGGGATTGGACGTCGCATGGAACAGCAGCATGAACGGCGCGCCGTCGGTCACGGCGGCCGGCAGGCTCGCGTCCTGCGGCGCGACGATGCCGTACCTGGCGACGCCTTCGGGCACGTAGCCGAGCGCCTCGCCGGCGCTCACGCGCATCCCGTGCCATGCGTCGCAGTCCGGCCGCGGGCCGAAGCGATGCGAATACGCGAAGCGTGCGCCCGTTTCGCCGAGATCCTGAGTCTGGTAGCCGACGCGGCGCGCGGCGCGCGCCAGCGCCGAAATGATCGCGCTCTTGTAGACGCCGTGCAGGTCGATGACGGCATCGTAACGGTGCGCACGCAACGCACCGATCGACGCCGAGATCGCCTTCAGGTCGCCGGCATTCCGGAGTTTCTTGAAGCGTCGCAGCGGCGCGCACAGGACGGCGCTCACGCCCGGATGCCAGCGCACGACCTCGGCGCACGATTCGTCGACGGCCCAGTCGACCGTCACGCCGGGAAAGGCGCGATGCAGGTCCGCGACGACGGGCAGCGTCTGGACGACGTCGCCGAGCGACGTCACTTTTACGATGAGGATGCGTTTCACGATATGTGGGGATTGACGACCATTTCGGCATGCTAGCGACGGTTGCCGCGCGCGAACATTACTTCAGCATTACATTTGCAACAAAATGCATCAAGCTTGCGAAACGCTGTCGCCCCCGGCGTGGCTCCGGTTCCTTCTTATAATGCGGTCTTTGCCTTCCGGCCCGCGCCGATGCCACGCCCCGCCCTTCCCGCGCTGTTTCCTGCTCTCACCCGCCGCTCGCTGCGCATCTGGCGCCAGTACGGCGTTTTCTGGCTCGGCGCGATCGTCGTCGGCCTCGCGGCCGTGCTCTACGCGCGGCTGATCGACTGGGGCTACGAGACGTTCCGCACGATGCGCGATCATGCCACGTGGCTGCCGCTGCTGCTGACGCCGGCGATCGCCGCCCTGTCGGTGTGGATCACGCGCCGGTTCTTCCGCGGCGCCGAGGGCAGCGGCATCCCGCAGGTGATCGCAACGCTGCATGCGCGCCCGAGTGCATTCGGCGCCCGGCTGCTGACGCTGCGCATCCTGTTCGGCAAGGTGCTGGTCTCGTTCCTGGGCATCCTCGGCGGCTTCACGATCGGCCGCGAGGGGCCGACCGTGCAGGTCGGCGCGGCGCTGATGTTCAACCTGCGGCGCTTCTACCCGCGCTCGAACGCGCAGATCGAACGCCAGCTGGTGCTGGCCGGCGCGGCAGCCGGGCTGTCGGCCGCATTCAATACGCCGCTCGCCGGGATCGTGTTCGCGATCGAGGAGCTGACCCGCAGCTTCTCCGCGCGCGCGAGCGGCGTGCTGATCACCGCGATCATCCTCGCCGGTGTCGTCGCGCTCGGCCTGAACGGCAACTACACGTATTTCGGCACGATCGATGCCGGCCTCCATTTTCCGAAGCTGCTGGCGCTCGCGGTGCTGGTCACCGCGATCGTGACGGGCATCGCGGGCGGCCTGTTCTGCTGGCTGCTGCTCAACACGGGCCGCTGGCTGCCCGCGCAACTGCTCGGCCTGTATCGCGAGCGTCCGATCGCGTTTGCCGCGCTGTGCGGCTTCGCGATCGCCGTCGTCGGCCTCGTGTCGGGCGGCACGACGTTCGGCAGCGGCTACGCCGAGGCGCGCGGCCTGCTCAACGGCCGCGAGCAGTTGTCGGTGTTCTACCCGTTCCTGAAAATGGTGTCGATGGTCGCGTCGTACCTGCCGGGCATCCCGGGCGGGATCTTCGCGCCGTCGCTGTCGATCGGCGCCGGGTTCGGCAACCTGCTGCACCTCGTGTTCGGCAACATGAGCCTGCCGATGCTGATCGCGCTCGCGATGGTCGGCTATCTTGCGGCCGTCACGCAGTCGCCGATCACGTCGTTCGTGATCGTGATGGAGATGATCAACGGCCACGCGCTCGTGATTTCGCTGATGGCCACCGCGCTGGTGTCGAGCCGCGTGTCGCGCTTTTTCGCGCCGCCGCTCTACGAAGCGCTCGCCCAGCGCTATCTCGCGCCGCCCGTTGCGGCCGCGGCAACCGCGACGGGTGCGGCGGCCGCGACCGGCGTCACCGAGCCGCAGGATGCGACCGCCGCGCCCGCCGATCCGCTCGACACGCTGCGCGACGAAGGCAGCGACGCGCCGGCCGCCGCTGCGCCGGGCGAACACGCGGCACGCGCAACGGCGACGCACGACGACGACCCGGCGCAGCCCGGCCCGCGCGACGCTCAGTAAATCACGACGGGTGCCGGCCGGTAGTAGACGGGCCGCGCTGGCACGACGATGCACCCGGCCAGCGTGATCGCGACGAGCGCGATGGCGATTGCGGTTCTTTTCATCACGCGCCTCCGTCACGCCCAGTGGCCGCGGGTCCAGAACCAGTTCGGACCCCGCTGATCCCAGTGGCCCGGCACCCAGCGCATACCGACGCGCTCGGCTTCCCAGTGACCGCCGATCCACACGTAGCGGCCATGATCCCAGTGCCAGTGACCGCGCTCCCACACATAGCCCACCCGCGCCGTCGGCAGGACCTCGTAGCGCACGGGCGGTGGCGCATTCGGCGCGACGACGACGATTTCCTCGGCGCGCACGGCGACCGGTTCGGCGACGACCACGCGGCCCTGCGGCGCGATCACGGGTGCGCCGACGAGAATCTCGTCCGCATGCGCGGCAAACGGCGCGGCGACGGCTGACAGGCCCGCGGCAAACAGCGCGAGCGAAACGATACGACGGTGAACGGTGGAGACAGCCATCACAACCTCCTGGTTGAACAAGTAACGCAAAGCGTATTCGTTCAATGCGGGAGGACCGATAACGGCCGACAGACGCGTTGTTACGGCGTGCCCGAAAGTGCAACAGGGCGTAAGACGCGCACGGCGGCGGGTGCCGCCGTGCGGAGGGACAGGCAAGCGTCAGGCTTGCGGAATCTCGATCTTCACTTCAAGGACTTCGAGATCGTCCTGGCGCTCGAGGCTCACGCGGATGTCATCGTCCGAAATATGGACGTACTTCGAGATGACCGCGACGAGTTCCTTCTGCAGCGCCGGCAGGTAGTCGGCCGGCGGCCGGCCACCGACCCGTTCGTGCGCGATGATGAGCTGCAGGCGCTCCTTCGCGACCGATGCGGACTTCTTCTTCTCGCCGAGGAGAAACGAAAGGATGGACATGGGCGGCCTCCGTTACTTGCTGCCGAAGAGGCGCTGCAGCAGGCCCGGCTTCTGGTAATCGGTGAAGCGCAGCGGCTTGTCCTCGCCGAGGAAGCGCGCGACGACGTCCTTGTACGCTTCGGCGACGTCGGTGCCGTCGATGTGCACGGCCGGCAGGCCCTGGTTCGACGCATGCAGCACGGCTTCCGACTCGGGCACCACGCCGATCAGCTTGATGCGCAGGATCTCGCTGATGTCCTCGAGCGACAGCATCTCGCCTTCGCTCACGCGCTTCGGGCTGTAGCGCGTGATCAGCAGGTGTTCCTTGATCGGATCCTTGCCTTCGGTCGCGCGCTTCGTCTTCGACGACAGGATGCCGAGAATGCGGTCCGAGTCGCGCACCGACGACACTTCCGGGTTCGTGACGATCAGCGCTTCGTCCGCGAAGTACATCGCGTGCAGCGCGCCGGCCTCGATGCCGGCCGGCGAATCGCAGACGATGTATTCGAAGTCCATCGCGACCAGGTCGTTCAGCACCTTCTCGACACCGTCGCGCGTCAGCGCATCCTTGTCGCGCGTCTGCGACGCCGGCAGGATGAACAGGTTCTCGCACTTCTTGTCCTTGATCAGCGCCTGGTTCAGGTTCGCTTCGCCCTGGATCACGTTCACGAGGTCGTACACCACGCGGCGCTCGCAGCCCATGATGAGATCGAGGTTGCGCAGGCCGACGTCGAAGTCGATCACGGCCGTCTTGTGGCCGCGCAGCGCGATACCGGACGCAAAGCTCGCGCTCGTCGTCGTTTTGCCCACGCCGCCCTTGCCCGAGGTCACCACGATGATTTTTGCCATTTACCCAATACCCTGTGTTCGTCAATGAGAGCCGATCGATCCGGCGCGCACCGCGTGAATTACGTCAGGCGCAGCGGTTCGATCATCAGTTTTTCCTCTTCGAGCCGGATCTGCACCGCTTTGCCCAGTACTTCGGCGGGCAACGGGTTCTCGGTTGTTCGATAGATACCCGCGATCGAAATCAGTTCCGGTTCGAGACACGTGCAGAAAATGCGCGCGTCGTGATTGCCGTGCACGCCCGCGAGTGCGCGGCCGCGCAACGGCGCGTAGATGTGGATATTGCCTTCCGCGATGATCTCCGCACCGTGACTGACCGGCGCAAGCACCACGAGGTCTCCTTTCGCGTAAATCTGCTGCCCCGAACGCAACGGCCGGTCGATCACGAGCGTCTGTCCGCCCGTCTGGTTCGACGCCGGCGCCGGCTCGGACGCCTGCTCGGGCGCCGCCGCGGCGGCTGCAGCGACGACCGCCTCGGCGACCGGCGACGCTTCCGAGCCCTCGTCCGGCTTCGCGGCCGGCGCGCGGCGATCGCGCACCTCGAGCAACGGCAGGCCGCCTTCCGCCGCCCAGCCCTGCGTTGCCGATGCGATCACGCCCACCGGACGCATCCGCACGTCGTTCAGCATCTGGCGGATATCGGCCAGCGCGACGCGCTCGCCCTCCGCCAGGCGGCGGACGTCGATCGCGACGACATCGTCGGCAAAAAACTCGGGAGTCGCTTCGAAGCGCTTGACCAGTTCGGCACGCAACGCGTCGAGATCGGTCGTCTTCACGGTGAACAGCAACGTATCGACCGATCCGCTGCGCAGCTCGAAGAATGGCGATTTTTTAAGCGACATGGACACTCTGCAAAAATTTTTTGCGTATTTTACAGGCGTCCACGCGCGCGGCCATTATTTTTGGGACACCGGGTTGCGATGGCCGGGCGGGCGCGCAACCCGCAGATGGGCAGGCAGGCGGGCGACCAGACCTTCATCGCGCCGCGCGGGCGTCACGTCAGTGCTTCACTTGCGACACGAACAGCGATTTCATCGCGCCGGGCATCCGCGCGATCGGCGCGTGTTCGCCGGTGTTGCCGAAACCTGCGCGCTCGTAGAAACGGATCGCGTTGCGGTTCGCATCGGCGATCCATGCATAGACCTCCCGGGCGCCGCGCTCGGCGAGCCACGCGGTGGCCGTTTCCAGCAGCAGCACGCCGCCGCGCAGGTGACGTACCGCGTGCGCGACCCACAGCTCGCTGACGAACGCACGCCGGTCGGGCGTGTTGTCGAAATACGCGCCGATCATGCCGGCCGGATGGCCTTCGGTGTACAGCAGGAAAGTCGTCGACTCGTCGGACACGGCACGCTGCGCGGCAATCGCCGACGCTGCGTCCGTTTCGACGTTCAGCAATTCGGCCTCCGGCGCTTCGCCGGGTGCATAGGGCTCACGCAGCGACGCGGCGCGGAGTTCGCGATACACGCTGCCCTGGTCGGCAACGATACGACGAACGGTCAAGGTCGAACTCATGCAGGCACAGCCCCCTTCGGACAGCAAGCTAGTAGCTTCAACCGAAAGCGGGGCATGAGTCAAATCGTTATTTTCAAACGGCGGCGCGAATCGAAAGGCGACAGGCGTCGTCGCCGGCGGCGTGTACCAACCGGTGTGCAGATGCAGCATCGGCATATCGACGCGTGCCGACGGACGGCAGCCGCGGCCTCTTCGTTCGACGCCTCGCTTCGTTCGCCTTGCTATACGCGGCAGACGCGTTTCGGGCGCTTTGCATCTCGTCCCGAAGACTGTAATGATCCGTAATATATGTAGCCGAAACAGGTGCCCCGCCGATACCAGCCCCATTTTGCTTATTGCGTTGCAACATTCGTTGCAAGCCCGCAGGGCGATACCCGCGCGCGCCACACCGCGCCAATCATCTGATAAACACGCGGATCACGCGGGCCGATCCGGCCGCCCCGGCATGTTTCAATCGGCGCGCGCCGGCCCTTCCCGGCACGCGTCGCACGCGCCCCTTCGTTTGGAGCCTCGCGCCTAGCGCCGGGGTTTGGAAAGCGTGTACGCAGGTCGTATAACAGGCAGAACCGGACGACGATCCGGCGCCACCGCGCGTGTCGCGGACCAGCGAGGATTCGAACAACCGTGCATGCGGCCGCCCACCGGGCCGGCCGACTGGAGGGAGACAATGGCAATGACCGACGGATCGGCTTCGGGCTGGTCGGATGGCAAGCGATATCTGTGGCTGCTCGGCGCGCTGACGATCACGCTGCCGATCCTCTCCGCCCAGCTCGCGCTGTCGACGGGCCTTCACGTGTTCTGGTGGTTCGGCCCGCTGTTCGCGTTCGGCGTGATCCCGATCCTCGACACGCTGATCGGCGACGATCGCGACAATCCGCCCGAAGCCGTCGTGCCGCACCTCGAACGGGAGCGTTATTACCGGTTCATCGTCTATCTCGCGACGCTCGTCGAGTACGTCGCGTTCTTCCTGTGCGTATGGATCGTCGGCACGCACACGCTCGCGTGGTACGACTACGTCGGCTTTGCGCTGTCGCTCGGCGCCGCGACGGGCATCTCGATCAATACCGCGCACGAGCTCGGGCACAAGACGAACCGCTTCGAACGCTGGCTCGCGAAGATCACGCTCGCGCCGGTCGCGTACGGCCACTTCTATGTCGAGCACAACCGCGGCCACCACGTGCGCGTCGCGACGGCCGAAGATCCGGCGAGCGCACGCTACGGCGAGTCGTTCTGGGCGTTCCTGCCGCGCACCGTGACCGGCAGCATCCGCTCGGCATGGCGGCTCGAAAAGGCACGCCTCGAGCGGCTCGGGCATTCGCCGTGGACCTGGCGCAACGAGGTGCTGCACGCGTGGGCGATGACCGTCATCGTGTGGGGCATTGCGATCGCGATGGCCGGCAAAGTGGTGATCCCGTTCCTCGTGATCCAGGCTGTCTACGGCGCGTCGCTGCTCGAAGTCGTGAACTACGTCGAGCACTACGGGCTCGGCCGCCGCAAGCTGCCGAGCGGCCGCTACGAGCGCTGCACGCCGCAGCATTCGTGGAACAGCAATCACGTCGTCACCAACCTGTTCCTGTACCAGTTGCAGCGGCACGCCGACCATCACGCGAATCCGACTCGCTCGTACCAGGCGCTGCGCCACTTCGACGATTCGCCGCAACTGCCGGCCGGCTACGCGACGATGATCCTGTTCGCTTACGTGCCGCCGCTCTGGTATCGGGTGATGAATCCGCGCGTCGTCGCGCACTACGGCGGCGACATGGCGCAATCGAACATCAAGCCGTCGATTCGCGCCCGGGTGCTCGCGCAGTATCCGGCCGCGGCGTGATTGCGGATGACGGGCCGGCGGGAACCGGCGCATGCTCGCCACGTCGCGCGCCGCTGAAAACCGCCGCCGCACCGGCATCCGATTCCGTTGGAGCCAGGCGCGACGGCGACGCCGTCACGCCATTTCCGGCAACCTGAACACGGCCACCGCGTGCCGCAGCGCACTCGCCTGCTCGGCCAGCGCCTGCGTCGCGGCCGTGGCCTGCTCGACGAGCGCCGCGTTGCGCTGTGTCGCTTCGTCCATCTGCGTGACCGCGACGTTCACCTGCTGGATACCGCCGCTCTGCTCCTGCGACGCGGACGAGATCTCGCCGACGATCGTCGTGACGCGCTGCACCGCGCCGACGATCTCGTAAATCGACTCTCCCGCGCGGCCGATCAGCACGGCACCCTCGTCGACCCGCTGCGTCGATTGCTCGATGAGCCCCTTGATCTCCTTCGCAGCCGACGCGCTGCGCTGCGCGAGCGTGCGCACCTCGGCCGCGACGACCGCGAAGCCGCGCCCCTGCTCGCCCGCACGGGCCGCCTCAACGGCCGCGTTCAGCGCAAGGATGTTGGTCTGGAACGCGATGCCGTCAATCACCGCGATGATTTCGCCGACCTTTGCCGCGCTGTCGGCGATGCCGTTCATCGTGTGGATGGCATCCGTCATCACGCCGCCGCCCGCGGACGCGATATTCGACGCGTCGCGCGCAAGCTGCGCCGCGTGCTGCGCATGCTCGGCCGACTGGCGCACGATGCCCGTCAGTTCGGTCATGCTGGCCGCCGTCTCCTCGATCGACGCGGCCTGCGACTCGGTGCGCGACGACAAATCGTGATTGCCCGACGCGATCTGCGCGCTCGCCGTCGCGACGGCTTCGGCATGGGTCCGCACTTCGAGCACGACGCCCGACAGGCTCGTCTGCATCGTCTGAAGTGCACGCAGCAGATCGGCGATCTCGTCGCGGCCGGTTGCATCGACGTCGCGCGTCAGGTCGCCGCCGGCGACGGCCTGCGCACACGCCACCGCACGGTCGAGCGGACGCAGGATCGCACGGCTGAACAGGAACGCGCCGACCATCGCGACGCCGAGCACGACCAGCATCAGCGCGAGGCTCGCGGTAGTCGCGCGCTGCGCGTCCCGGCTCGCCTGCGCCGACACGGCGGCGCTCTCGTCGGCGATCGACTTCGCGGCCCGCTCCAGCAGCGCAGCCGGTTCGCGGTCGACGCCCGCGACCGCGGCATCGCCGGCCGATGGCTCGAAGCCGGCCGCCTTGAACGCGTCGAAGCCGCGCCGGTAGCCGTCGCCCATCGCCGTGTGCGCACGCATGAACTGCTCGACGAGCGAGCGGCTGTCGCCAGGCGGCAACTGACGGACGAGCTGAGCGGCGAGCGAAGCGACCGCATGCTCGCGCGTCTGGAATGCCTGCCAGTAATGGTCGAGCTTGTCGGGCTGCTTGCCGCGCAGCAGCGTGTCCTTCCATTCCTGCACCTGCAGCTTGAACTGCAAGAGCGTGGCCGATACGAGCCGTTCGTCGCCGACGTTCGTCTGAACGTCTTCGGCGAACGTATCGATCGACCGGTTGAGGATGTGGATGCCGTACAGCGCGCCGCAGAACATCAGCAGCAGCGCGACGGCGAATGCGAGGGGAATCTTGTAGCTCAGCTTCATGGGACCTTGAATCGACGGGGGACGACGCGGCTCGGCACGGGCGCCGGCCGCCGCACCGTGTTAACGGCGCGGGACGCAAAGGCTTAAAACTGAGGAAAGCGGCAAGGACCGGCAGCGCAGCGCTGACCGATCAGGTCGGATGTGTCGCATGCTGCCCGTCTGTCGCTGCAGTTCGAGACGAGGACAACGGCAAGCAGCGCGCATGCAAACAACGCGATGAATTCGGCGAGATCGTCATGCCGCCACGTACTCGCAAGGACGAACGGTACGGCGATCAGTTGCACGATGCTGCTGCGATAGGCGAACTCGAGCACAAGGTGCAGCTCGGCGTGCGTGCTCACCAGCGATACAGGTCCGGCCGGGAAAGCCGGGCAATGCGTCGAACCGGACGAGATCGCTCTCGATCGACGGCTGTGCTGGCGCGACGCACAGGTAGTCGAGTACTACGACAGCCCGGCTGAAGGCGGCAAGCGCGACGATGCACAGGCCGATTCGCGCAATCGCCACGATCGTGCGCGCAGTTCGTCGTCATCGCATCAGCACGTCCGATGTGCCGACGGCTAAACCGTTGTCACTGCAACGGCAATCGGCACATCGCGCCGCAGACCCAAAACGAAAAACCCCTTGATCCTTCCGAATCAAGGGGTTTCGTATTCTGGCGGAGAGGGTGGGATTCGAACCCACGGTACGGGGAAACCGTACGCCTGATTTCGAGTCAGGTACATTCGACCACTCTGCCACCTCTCCGTTTTACTGCACTTCCCGGCTGGTCATGTCCGGGAAAGAAAAGATTATAAAACGATCTTTTCTGAGCTGACAAGCCCTTTCCGCAATTTTTTTGCGAGGGCTTCGGCAGCCGATTTCACGACGCCTGTGCCGGCGCGTCGATCCGCTCCATGCCGCCCATGTACGGACGCAGCGCTTCCGGCACCGTGACCGAGCCGTCCGCGTTCTGGTAGTTCTCCAGCACCGCGACGAGCGTACGGCCGACCGCGAGACCCGAACCGTTCAGCGTATGCACGAGCTCGGGCTTGCCCTGCGCGTTGCGGAAACGCGCCTGCATCCGGCGCGCCTGGAACGCCTCGGTGTTCGAGCAGCTCGAGATCTCGCGATAGGTGTTCTGCGCGGGCAGCCACACCTCGAGGTCGAACGTCTTCGCGGCCGAGAAGCCCATGTCGCCCGTGCACAGCGTGATCACGCGATACGGCAGGCCGAGCTTCTGCAGGATCGCCTCCGCATGGCCGACCATCTCGTCGAGCGCCGCGTACGACGTTTCCGGCGCGACGACCTGCACCATCTCGACCTTGTCGAACTGGTGCTGGCGGATCATCCCGCGCGTGTCGCGGCCGTACGAACCGGCTTCCGAGCGGAAGCACGGGGAATGCGCGGTCAGCTTGATCGGCAGCGCGGACGCGTCGACGATCGACTCGCGCACGGTGTTCGTCAACGAGATCTCGGACGTGGAGATCAGGTATTGCGTGACCGTGTTCTCCGCGCCGCCCTTCTCGACCCTGAACATGTCGTCCGCGAACTTCGGCAACTGGCCCGTGCCGTAGAGAATCTCCGGGTTCACGATGTACGGCGTATACGTTTCGGTGTAGCCGTGCTGCTGCGTGTGCGTGTCGATCATGAACTGCGCAAGTGCGCGGTGCAGGCGTGCGATCGGGCCGCGCAGCATCGTGAAGCGCGCGCCGGCGAGCTTCGCGCCCGTCTCGAAATCGAGGCCGAGCGGCGTGCCGACATCGACGTGATCCTTCACCTCGAAGTCGAACTGGCGCGGCGTGCCCCAGCGGCGCGCCTCGACGTTGTCGGCTTCGTCGTTGCCGACCGGCACGCTTTCGTGCGCGACGTTCGGCATGCCCAGCATCAGGTCGGACAAGCGCGCCTGGATGTCGCCGAGCTTGGCTTCTCCCGCCTTCATCTCGTCGCCGATCCCGCCGACCTCGGCCATCACCGCCGACGTGTCCTCGCCCTTCCCCTTCATCGCGCCGATCTGCTTCGACAGGCTGTTGCGGCGCGCCTGGAGCTCTTCGGTGCGGGTCTGGATCGCGCGGCGTTCCGCTTCGAGTGCGGAGAACGCGGCGATGTCGAGGGTGTAGCCGCGATCGGCGAGGCGCTTGGCGACGCCGTCGAGGTCTTTGCGCAGCAACTGGATGTCGAGCATGGGAGGACTTGGAAAATCGTTGTATGAGACGGGAATTCTAACGCACCGCGCGGCCGCCACGGCACCGGCCTGATGGACGATGCCCGAAAACGGCCGGTCGTGGCAGTATCAGCATGCCGGCTCGCCTAAGCGGCCGGAGCATCACATTGTGCCAAACCATTGCGGACGGCGAAACGCCTGCACCGGCCGCACGCAACGCGTCGAACGACGCCCCCGCTTCCGCATCACAGCCCTTCAAGGAACCCGATGGCCATCGAACTGGACAAGGAAGTACGCGACCGCGCAATCGCATCGCTGCAACGTTATTTCACAGAAAACATGGACGAGCCGATCGGCAACATCCAGGCCGGCGCGCTGCTGCACTTCTTCGTCGAGGAGATCGCGCCCGCGATCTACAACCTCGCGATCGCAGACGCACAGGAACGCCTGCAAGCACGGGTCGCCGAGCTCGACATCGACTGCCACGAAGAGCCGTTCGAATACTGGAAGAAACAGCAGCCGGGCCGCAAGCGCTGACGCATCCGGTACGGCGCCGGCCGGGCCGCGCGTTGCCCGTCAGTCCTTCTTGCCGGCCTCGCGGTCGAGCTCGCGCAGCCACGCGAGCTTGTCGGCGATCTTCGATTCGAGCCCGCGCGGCACCGGCTTGTACCAGTGCGGCTCGCGCACCCCGTCCGGCAGGTACGTCTCGCCGGCCGCATACGCGTTCGGTTCGTCGTGTGCGTAACGATATGCGTGGCCATAGCCGAGTTCCTTCATCAGCTTGGTCGGCGCGTTGCGCAGATGCACGGGCACCTCGCGCGACTTGTCCTGCTTCACGAACGCCATTGCCTGGTTGAACGCGTTGTAGCCGGCGTTGCTCTTCGCCGCGCACGCGAGATAGATCACCGCCTGCCCGAGCGCGAGTTCGCCTTCCGGCGAGCCGAGCCGCTCGTAGGTCTCGGCCGCGTCGTTCGCCATCTGCAGCGCGCGCGGATCGGCGAGGCCGATGTCTTCCCACGCCATCCGCACGATGCGCCGCGCGAGATACTTCGGATCCGCGCCGCCGTCGATCATCCGGCAGAACCAGTACAGCGCGCCGTCGGGGCTCGAACCGCGCACCGACTTGTGCAGCGCCGAGATCTGATCGTAGAAGTTGTCGCCGCCCTTGTCGAAGCGCCGTGCGTTCAGCGTCATCGCGCTGCTGACGAATTCGGCGTCGATCGTCGCGACGCCGGCCGACGATGCCGCCGTCTGCGCCTGTTCGAGCAGGTTCAGGAAGCGCCGCGCGTCGCCGTCCGCATAACCGACCAGCGTATCGATCGCCTTGTCGTCGAACGCGAGGCCGTCGAGCGCGATTTCCTGCGCGCGCTTCAGCAACTGGCGCATCTCGTCGTCGTCCAGCGACTTCAGCACGTACACCTGCGCACGCGACAGCAAGGCCGAGTTGACCTCGAAGCTCGGGTTCTCGGTCGTCGCGCCGATGAAGGTCACGAGCCCCGACTCGACGAACGGCAGCAACGCATCCTGCTGCCCCTTGTTGAAGCGGTGGATCTCGTCGACGAACAGGATGGTGTGGCGGCCGGTGCGGTTCAGCGTGTCCTTCGCCTGCTCCATCGACTCGCGGATGTCCTTCACGCCGCCGAGCACCGCGGACAGCGCAATGAACTCGCAGTCGAACGCGAGCGCGGTGAGCCGCGCGAGCGTCGTCTTGCCGACGCCGGGCGGCCCCCACAGGATCATCGAATGCGGCTTGCCCGATTCGAACGCGAGCCGCAGCGGCTTGCCTTCGCCCAGCAAATGCGTCTGGCCGATCACCTCGGCGAGTGTCTTCGGCCGCAGCGCCTCGGCGAGCGGCCGGCGCGGCTCGACTTGAAACAGGTCGGACATGAACCCTCGCTCCACATCAAACAATGGCGGCCGGACCGGCCGCCGGACCCGACATTATGACAGCCGCGCGACGGCGCCGCCGTGCCTGGTACCCGGTGCCCGCGCCCGGTGCCCGCGCCCGCAAACGACACGGGCCTGCCGTCGCCGGCAGGCCCGTTGCAGAAGAGCGGCGCGCGGCGCCGGTCAGCCGTTGATCACGTCGGCGCCCTTCGGCACGACGAACTTGAACGTGTCGCCCTTCAGCGGCGGATTCGTCTGGATGTTCGTAAACGTCAGCAGCGTGACGTTGCCGAACACGTCATGCAGCTCCATCGCGGCGAGCGTGCCGTTCCGGAAGCCGATGCCGATTCGCTGGAACTGCGTGTCCTGCGCCTTCGGCAGCATCTCGAGCCACTCGATGCCGCCCTTCTCGCCGGCATCGCGCAGCGTGTAGCTCTTGTCGAGATCGTTGCTGCCGAACAGGATCGCGGCGGGGCTCGCGCCCAGCGCGCCGTTCAGCTTGCGCTCGGTGACCTGGTTCAGGTCGCGGTCGTACACATAGAGCTTGTCGCCGTCGGCCTGCAGCACCTGCTGGTACGGCTTCTGGTACGTCCAGATGAACTTGCCCGGCCGCGCGAACACGAACGTGCCGCTCGAATTGTCGGTGGGCTTCGGCGCGGCCTGCGCGGCGCTCGCGCCCTTGGCCGGCGCCTTGACGATCTGCTGCGTGAAGTCGCCCTTCGCCGAGCGCACCTGCGACACGAAGGCCTTCAGTTGCTCGGTGCCGCCCGCGAACGCGTGCGTCGACGCGAGCATCAGCGATGCGCCGGCGAACGCCGCACCGAGCCAGCGCCGCGTCGAACGAAGAGACATTGCGAACGAATGTTGCTGCATATTGCGGTTTTCTCCGTGGGTGGCCGGCGCTGCGGGCGCCGCGGACTCATTCCGCGTCGCGCGCCGGCACAAGAATTTCGCGGTTGCCGCTCGACGACATCGCCGATACAAGCCCCGACTGCTCCATCTGCTCGAGCAGCCGTGCCGCGCGGTTATAACCGATCCGCAGGTGACGCTGCACGAGCGAGATCGACGCGCGGCGGTTCTTGATGACGATCTCGACCGCCTGGTCGTACAGCGGATCAGACTCGCCGCCGCCTTCGCCGGTTCCCGCGCCGGCCGAGCCCTCGTCGCCGTCGGCGGTGCCGCCTTCGAGCAGGCCCTCGACGTAGTTCGGCTCGCCCTGCTCCTTGAGCTTCTCGACGACGCGATGCACTTCGTCGTCGCCGACGAACGCGCCGTGCACGCGCACGGGCAGCCCGCTGCCCGGCGGCAGGTACAGCATGTCGCCCATCCCGAGCAGCGATTCGGCGCCCATCTGATCGAGGATCGTGCGCGAGTCGATCTTCGACGACACCTGGAACGCGATTCGCGTCGGCACGTTCGCCTTGATCAGGCCCGTGATCACGTCGACCGACGGACGCTGCGTCGCGAGGATCAGATGAATGCCGGCCGCGCGCGCCTTCTGCGCGATCCGCGCGATCAGCTCCTCGACCTTCTTGCCGACGACCATCATCAGGTCGGCCAGCTCGTCGATCACGACGACGATGTTCGGCAGGCGACCGAGCGGCTCGGGATCTTCCGGCGTCAGGCTGAACGGGTTCGGCAGCTTCTCCTCGCGCTTCGCCGCGTCGTCGATCTTGTTGTTGTAGCCCGCGAGGTTGCGCACGCCGAGCTTGCTCATCAGCTTGTAGCGCCGCTCCATCTCCGCGACCGTCCAGTTCAGCGCGTGGCCGGCCTGGCGCATGTCGGTGACGACCGGGCACAGCAGGTGCGGAATGCCTTCGTAGACGCTCATTTCGAGCATCTTCGGATCGATCAGGATCAGGCGCACCTGCTCGGCGGTCGCCTTGTACAGCAGCGACAGGATCATCGCGTTGATCCCGACCGACTTGCCCGAGCCGGTCGTGCCGGCGACGAGCAGGTGCGGCATCTTCGCGAGATCCGCGCACACGGGCTTGCCGCCGATGTCCTTGCCGAGACTCAGCGTCAGCGCCGACGATGCGGCCGCATACACCTCGGAGCCGATGATCTCGGACAGGTGCACGGTCTGGCGGCGCTGGTTCGGCAGTTCGAGCGCCATGTAGTTCTTGCCGGGGATCGTCTCGACGACGCGGATCGACACGAGCGACAGCGAGCGCGCGAGATCCTTCGCGAGGTTGACGATCTGGCTGCCCTTCACGCCGGTGGCCGGCTCGATCTCGTAGCGCGTGACGACCGGGCCCGGATACGCGGCAACCACACTCGCCTCGACGCCGAAATCCTTCAGCTTCTTCTCGATCAGGCGCGACGTGAATTCGAGCGTATCGGCCGAAATCGCTTCCTGCGTCTTCGGCGCGGGATCGAGCAGCGACACCGGCGGCAGCGTCGAATCGCCCGGCAGGTCGGTGAACAGCGGCACCTGGCGCTCGCGTTCGACGCGCTCGGATTTCGCCGGCGTGACGACCGGCGGCACGATCGTCACGGGCTCGTGATCCTCGATGCGCACGCGCTCCTCTTCGACCTTGCCTTCGCGACGCACGGCCGCGGCCTCGCCGAGCTTGCGGTCGCGCTCGGCCTCGCGGCGCAGCTTCGCGACGTTGACGGCGGACAGGATCGCGCCGCCGACGCGCTCGGCAACCGACAGCCACGAGAAGCGGAAATACAGCGACAGGCCGATCGCGAGCGCGATCAGCAGCAGCAGCGTGCCGCCCGTGAAACCGAACGCATGCGACATCGCACCGGCGACGGCCTCGCCGACGACGCCGCCCGGCGCACGCGGCAACTGCACCTTCAGCGACCACATGCGCAGCGCCTCGATGCCGTCGCACGCCAGCACGACGAGCACGAACGCGAAGATCTCGGTGAGCCAGCCGATCGGCCGCTCGGGTTCGTCGGGAATCGCCTCGTGGCGCGTGATGCGGCGGTAGTTGACGGCGATGCGCCGCCCGAGCGGCACGACCAGCCAGTAGGCCGACAGGCCGAACAGCAGCAGGATGATGTCGGCCGTCCACGCGCCGACGCGGCCGGCCCAGTTCGAGATGTGGTCCACCTGCGCGGCGTGCGTCCAGCTCGGATCGCGCCGGCTGTAGCTCAGCAGGGCCATCACCAGAAATGCGCAGAGCGCGACCTGGAGAATCCAGCGGATCTCCGTGAGGAGCTTCGACATCCGGTGCGGCAACGCCTGTGCCTGGGCGGAATAAGGAGCTTTTGCCATGAATCCGTATAAAGAGGACGGGCCGTGCGCCCGCCTGTCGTTCGATCGCGCTTATTGTAAACGCTGCACCGGGCCGCCAAGTGTAAATGACGGTTACATAACGGGGACGGGGTGCCGAACCGGTTGCCGCCGGCGACCGCAAGCCGGCCGGACGGCCGCGCCCTTGCCAGGGCCTGCGACATCGCGCCGCCGCATGCCGGCCACCCGCCCGGCCCGCCGTGCCGGCGCGGGAGGCGCGCAGCGAAACGCTATCGGCACGATTGAAACTCTCGTTCGGCAACGCAGCAACGGGGCCTTTATAATGCGCGACTGATACCCATCTATGACGGCATCCCGGTCAACCCCGGATCGTACGGCGAGCCCTATCCCGCCCGCCGCGGCCGCCTTTTACGGATTCGCACATGTCCACGCCCAAACACGCCAAAGTCCTGATTCTCGGTTCCGGCCCCGCCGGCTACACGGCCGCCGTCTACGCGGCACGCGCCAACCTGTCCCCGGTGCTGATCACCGGCATCGCGCAGGGCGGCCAGCTGATGACCACGACCGATGTCGAAAACTGGCCGGCAGATGCGAAAGGCGTGCAGGGTCCGGAGCTGATGGCGCGCTTCCTCGAGCACGCCGAGCGCTTCAACACCGAAATCGTCTTCGATCACATCCACACCGCGAAACTGCACGAGCAGCCGATCCGCCTGATCGGCGACTCGGGCGAATACACGTGCGACTCGCTGATCATCGCGACCGGCGCGTCCGCGCAATACCTCGGCCTACCGTCCGAGGAAGCGTTCATGGGCAAGGGCGTGTCGGCCTGCGCGACCTGCGACGGCTTCTTCTATCGCGGCCAGGAAGTCGCGGTGATCGGCGGCGGCAACACGGCCGTCGAGGAAGCGCTCTACCTGACGGGCATCGCGAAGAAGGTCACGGTGATCCACCGCCGCGACAAATTCCGCGCGGAGCCGATCCTGATCGACCGCCTGCTGGAGAAGGAAAAGGAAGGCGTCGTCGACATCAAGTGGGATCACGTGCTCGACGAGGTGACGGGCGCGGATTCGGGCGTCACGGGCCTGCGCATCAAGAACGTGAAGACCGGCGCGAAGGAAGACCTGAACGTGCAGGGCGTGTTCGTCGCGATCGGCCACAAGCCGAACACCGACCTGTTCCAGGGCCAGCTCGAGATGAAGGACGGCTACATCCTGACGAAGAGCGGCCTGCACGGCAACGCCACCTCGACGAGCGTGCCGGGCGTGTTCGCCGCGGGCGACGTGCAGGACAACGTGTACCGCCAGGCGATCACGAGCGCGGGCACGGGCTGCATGGCCGCGCTCGACGCGCAGCGCTACCTCGAAAGCCTGCACGACAAGAAGTAAGCCGCAAGCCCTACCGCGCCGGGCGCTACAATGGCGTCCGCTGCCGCGAAGCGGGCCCGAACGGAAAGCCGCTGCCGCCGCGCAGCGGCTTTTTTTTGCCCGCGCGCCCGAACGCGCCTGCCCTGCTATCGAATCATGGCGAAGAACCAGCCCCATCCGAGCGATCCCGCGAAGCGGCAGATCGCCGCCCGTCCCGCGAACCCCGCGCCGGCCGCCGCGCCGCCCGCGCCCGATCCGGCCGCGTTGCGCGGCCAGGGCCTCGCCGGCCTCGGCGCGCTGCGCAAGTCGCTGCAAGGCGAAGCCGATCGCCGCGAACGCGAGCGCATCGAAACCGCGAAGGCCGAGCGCAAGGCGGAAGCCGACGCGAACCTGTTCCGCAACGAAATCGGCGCGATCCGACCGCTGAACGCGCCGCCGCGCGCGGCGTCCGGCCGCATGCCGCCCGACCCGGTGCCGAAGCAGACGCAGCGCGACGAGGAAGCCGTGCTGAATGCGACGCTGTCCGACGAATTCGATCCCGAAACGCTGCTCGACAGCGACGACTCGCTGTATTACCACCGCCCCGGCATCAGCCGCGACGTCGTGCGCAAGCTGAGGAGCGGCGCGTGGATCGTGCAGGCGCAGATCGACCTGCACGGGATGCGCCGCGACGAGGCGCGCGACGCGCTTGCCGAATTCATCCGCGAA
Organism: Burkholderia sp. DN3021; assembly: GCF_049805555.1. Taxonomy (NCBI): domain Bacteria; kingdom Pseudomonadati; phylum Pseudomonadota; class Betaproteobacteria; order Burkholderiales; family Burkholderiaceae; genus Burkholderia; species Burkholderia sp. DN3021. Next base: position 36,540 of record NZ_JBNCAB010000019.1, read on the forward strand.
GCCGGCAAGAAGGGACTGCGGTGTCTGCGTGTGATCCACGGCAAGGGGCTCGGCTCGATCGGCAAGGAACCCGTGCTGAAGGGCAAGGTGCGCGCGTGGCTCGTACAGAAGGAAGAAGTGATCGCGTTCTGCGAGGCGCGCGGCAACGACGGCGGCGCAGGCGCGGTGCTCGTGCTGCTGCAGCCGCTCGCGGCGCCCGCCGACCGGGGGCCGCGTGCCGCATCCTAGGCTGACGCTCGCGATCGCCGTACTGGAGGCGATCGCCACGCTGGCGTTTGCGATTTCGGGTTTCATCGAGGCGCGCAAGAACCGCCTCGACTCGGTCGGCACGTTCGTCGTCGCGCTCGCCACCGCGTTCGGCGGCGGCACGCTGCGCGACATCCTGCTCGAGCGCCGGCCGTTCTACTGGGTCGTGCACGACGACTACGTGATCGCGATCTTCGTGCTCGCGCTGTTCGCGCCGTTCGTGCTGCGGATGCTGTCGCGGCTGTCGGCCGAGCGGCTGCTGCTGGTCGCCGACGCGATCGGGCTCGGCATCTTCAGCATCTCGGGCACGTCGATCGCGCTCGACGCCGAAATGCCGCGCTTCATCGCGGTGATGATGGGCGTGATCACCGGCGTGGTCGGCGGGATCATCCGCGACGTGCTGTGCAACGACATCCCGCTGATCCTGCGCGATTCGCGGCCTTACGCGACCTGCGCATTCGTCGGCTGCTGGTTCTACCTGCTGCTCGTGTGGCTGCAGTTCGATTCGGTGTACAGCGTGCTGCTCGCGACCGGCTTCATCCTCGCCGCGCGGCTGGCGACGTTCAAATTCGACGTGCGGCTGCCGCACTGACTGCCGCCGCAACGCCAACTTCAGCGCCAAAACAAAAGGGGCCGCTCATTCGAGACGGCCCCTTCTGCTTCATTCAGCGCGAACGCCGCATCACGCGATCCGTTCTTCCGATGCCGGATCGAACAGCACGGCCTTCGACACGTCGAACAGCAGCGACTGCGTCTGCCCCGGCTGCGGGTTCGCGGCCGGATGCACGCGGCTCACGATGCGCTTGCCGTTCACCTGCGCGAACACGTGCGTATCCGGCCCGGTCGGCTCGGTCACGTCGACGCGCACGTCGATCGGCTGCAGGCTCGACGCCTCGCCGTTGTGCGCGTTGCGTGCGTCGGTGATGCGCTCCGGACGCAGGCCGAGGATCACCTCGCGGCCGACGTGGCCGTTCATCCGCTTCGCGTCGAACGGCAGCTTCAGCGCGCTGCGCGCGAGGCCCGTGTCGATCTCGAGCGCGATCCCGCTGCCCTGCTCGACCAGCTTGCCGTTGATGAAGTTCATCGGCGGCGCGCCGATGAAACCGGCGACGAACAGGTTCGACGGCGAATCGTAGATCTCCTGCGGCGCGCCGAACTGCTGGACCACGCCGTCCTTCATCACCGCGATCCGGTCGCCGAGCGTCATCGCCTCGATCTGGTCGTGCGTCACGTAGACGATCGTCGTGCCGAGGCGCTGGTGCAGCAGCTTGATTTCCGCGCGCATCTCGATGCGCAGCTTCGCGTCGAGGTTCGACAGCGGCTCGTCGAACAGGAACAGCGACGGATCGCGCGCGAGCGCGCGGCCCATCGCGACGCGCTGGCGCTGGCCGCCCGACAGCTGGCCCGGCTTGCGGTCGAGCAGGTGCTGGATCTGCAGCATCTGCGACACGCGGTCGACGATCTGCTGCTGTTCGTTCTTCGGCACCTTGCGGATGTTCAGGCCGAACGAGATGTTCTCGCGCACCGTCATCGACGGATACAGCGCGTACGACTGGAACACCATCGCGATGTCGCGATCCTTCGGCGACAGATTGTTGACGACCTTGCCGTCGATGCAGATCTCGCCGCTCGTCACGGTCTCGAGCCCGGCGATCATGTTGAGCAGCGTCGATTTCCCGCAGCCCGAACCGCCAACCAGGATCAGGAACTGTCCGTCCTCGATCTCGATGTCGACACCCTTCAGGACCGGCACCCCGTTCGGGTAGGTCTTGTACACGTCACGGATGGAAAGGCTTGCCATGCTGTGAATCCTCTGTCTCGTCTCGCGCGGCGCTACGGCGCCGCGTCGGGTTCGTTTCGATGCGCCGCGCGACGTGCGCGGCCGGTTCGTCGTATCGGATAAGGCCGCGCCTACCCCTTCACCGCGCCCGCCGTCAGCCCGCGCACGAAGTAGCGGCCGGCGACGATGTAGACGAGCAGCGTCGGCAGCGCGGCGATGATCGCGCCGGCCATGTCGACGTTGTACTCCTTCACGCCCGTCGACGTGTTGACGAGGTTGTTCAGCGCCACCGTGATCGGCATCGAATCGACGCCGGAGAACACGATCCCGAACAGGAAGTCGTTCCAGATCTGCGTGAACTGCCAGATCAGGCACACCATGAAGATCGGCAGCGACACGGGCAGCAGGATCTTCGTGAAGATCGTGAAGAAGCCCGCGCCGTCGATGCGCGCGGCCTTCACGAGCTCGGACGGCACGCTCACGTAGAAGTTGCGGAAGAACATCGTCGTGAACGCGATCCCGTACACGACGTGCACGAACACGAGGCCGGGAATCGTATTGGCGAGGCCGAGCATCCCTTGCAGGCGCGCCATCGGCAGCAGGATCACCTGGAACGGGATGAAGCAGCCGACCAGCATCATCGTGAACAGCGCGTCCGCGCCGCGAAAGCGCCAGTGCGTGAGCACGTAGCCGTTGAACGCGCCGATCAGCGACGAGATCAGCACGGCCGGGATCACCATCTGCAGCGAATTCAGGAAGAACGGCTTCATCCCGTCGCAGCGCACGCCGGTACACGCGCCGCTCCACGCCTTCACCCACGGCTCGACGGTCCAGCTGGTGGGCGGCGTCAGCAGGTTGCCGGTGCGCAGCTGGTCGAGGTCCTTGAACGACGTCGACAGCATCACGTAGATCGGGAACAGGAAATACAGCGCGAACAGGATCAGCGCCGCGTAGATCACTGCCCGGCTGATCGTCATCTTAGGCTGCATTGCGGGTGCTCCTCGATTCCATATACATCAGCGGCACCAGCACCGCGACCACGGTCGCGAGCATCATCACCGACGACGCCGCGCCGAGCCCGAGCTGGCCGCGGTTGAACGAAAACGTATACATGAACATCGCCGGCAGCGACGACGACGTGCCCGGGCCGCCCGCCGTCAGCGCGACGACGAGGTCGAAGGTCTTGATCGTGATGTGGCAGAGGATCAGCAGCACCGAGAAGAACACCGGGCGCATGCTCGGGATCACGATCTTGCGGTAGATGGTCGGCAGCGTCGCGCCGTCGACCTGCGCGGCCTTGAAGATCTCGGCGTCGACACCGCGCAGCCCTGCCAGGAACAGCGCCATCACGAAGCCGGTCGACTGCCACACGGCCGCCACCACCACGCAGAAGATCGCCTTGTCCGGATCGTCGAGCCAGCCGAACGAGAAACTCGTCCAGCCCCAGTCGTGCATCACCTTCTCGAGGCCGAGGCCCGGGTTCAGGATCCACTGCCACGCGGTGCCGGTGACGATGAACGACAGCGCCATCGGGTACAGGAAGATCGCGCGCAGCGCGCCTTCGTTGCGGATCCGCTGGTCGAGCAGGATCGCGAGGAACAGCCCGAGCGCGACGCAGATCGCGATGAACGGAATCCCGAACCAGCCGAGGTTCGCGGCGGAGGTCCACCACACGTCGTTCTGGAACAGGTCCGAGTAACGGCCGAAGCCGTCGAATTCGTAGTTCGGCAACAGTCGCGAGTTGGTCAGCGACAGATAGCCGGTAATCAGGATGAAGCCGTAGATGAACACCACGGCGATCGCGACGCTCGGCGCGAGCACGAGCTTCGGAATCCAGCGATCGGCGAGGGCCGACATCGGCGACGTACGCCGTGCATCGGCACCGCCGGATCCGTTTCCGCTAAGAGGGGCAGCCACTTGATTCGACTCCTGGAACGAGGGCGACGCAGGCCGGGCCGGCGCCGGGTACGGCACGGGCCCGCGGGCGAGCCCGTTTGCTGCACTTGCAAAAACGCCCGGCCGATGAAGCGTGTCCGGCCGGGCGCCTGTCGTGCGTTACTTGACCTTCGCGGCCTTCGCGAGCGCGGCGACCGCGCTCTTCGAATCCTGCTGCGAGTTCATGAACTTCGTCACGACGTCCGTGATCGCGCCGGCGGTCGCATCGCCCTGCGCCATCCCGTGCGCGAGCGACGGCACGAAGCCGCCCGACTTGATCGCGGTCTGCTCGTCGGCATACGACTTCTTCGCGCAGTCGTCGAACTTGTCCATCTTCACGCCGAGGCGCACCGGCACCGAGCCCTTCAGCAGGCTGAACTGCTCCTGGAAGTCCGGCGTCATGATCGTCTTCGCGAGCGCGATCTGGCCCGCCGTCGCGGCCTTGTCGCCCTTCTGCTGGAAGAACACGAACGAATCGACGTTGAACGTATACGAATTCGCGGTGCCCGGCACCGCCGCGCAGATGTAGTCCTTGCCCGCCTTCTTGCCGGCGTTCTCGAACTCGCCCTTCGCCCAGTCGCCCATGAACTGCATGCCGGCCTTGCCGTTGATGACCATCGCGGTCGCGAGGTTCCAGTCGCGGCCGTTACGGCCGGTATCGAAGTAGCCCTGGATCTTGCGCACCGTGTCGAACACGGACAGCATCTGCGGCGACGTCAGCGTCGCCTGGTCGAGATCGACCAGCGCCTTCTTGTAGAACGCCGGGCCCTGCGACAGCACGACGTCTTCCCACAGGGTCAGGTCCTGCCACGGCTGGCCGCCCATCGCGACCGGCTGGATGCCCGCGGCCTTCAGCTTGTCGGCCACCGCGAAGAATTCAGGCCAGGTGGTCGGCACCTTCGCGCCGATCTTGTCGAGCGCGGCCTTGTTGATGTACAGCCAGTTCACGCGGTGCACCGAGAACGGCGCGGCGACGGTGTGGCCCTTGTACTTGATGATCTTGTCGATTTCCGGCGGCAGGTTCTGCTTCCAGTCGCCGGCGGCGGAATCGATGTTGACGAGCACGCCCTGATCGGCCCAGTCCTGGATCAGCGGGCCCTTGATCTGCGCGGCCGACGGTGCGTCGCCGCTGATCACCTTGGTCTTCAGCGCGGTCATCGCCGCGGCACCGGCGCCGCCCGCGACCGCGAAGTCCTTCCACACGTAGCCCTGCTTCTGCAGGTCGTCCTTCAGCACGCCGACGGCCTTCGACTCGCCGCCCGAGGTCCACCAGTGCAGCACCGTTACGTTCTCGGCTGCCTGCGCCGCCACGGCGCCAGCCATCAGACCTGCGGCGCAGAGCGCACCCATGATCGAGCGAACTTTCATTACTTATCTCCTCCAGACTGAATCAACTCGTGAGGTTCCCTGACCGGGAACCGGCTTCTTGATAACGACGGGGAAATCGAGCCGCGGGACGCATGCAGCGTACGGGGCCGATGACCGGCCGGGCTCTTACAGAAAGCGTGAATCGAGATTCAACGGCGTGTCTCCTCTTTGTGTTTCTGGCCCGCCGCGATGCTGCGGCGCGAGCCCGGGGGCGACGGTGCGCTGACGATGCGCGCCGTCAATGTCCGATAACATTCGGCACAAGGCGTTCCGGAGGCGAAGTTCGCGCAGTTCATCGACCGCACTTCTTTTTTTCTTCACCCAGGTGCTACCCCTTGCGGCGGATTGTAGTTAAACTACAATTCAGTGTCAAAAATATTTTTATCGCACTACGGATTGCTTCCCAGCACCCCAAAAAACCGGCGGAGACACATGCATACCGATTCCAGCTTTACCTTCGTACTTTTCGGCGGCACCGGCGATCTGTCGATGCGCAAGATCCTGCCCGCGCTGTTCGAAGCGCATCGTGCGAACATGCTGGCGGAGAGCGGCCGGATCGTCGCCGTGGCGCGGCACGAATCGGATCAGGCGGGTTATCTCGAGTGGGTCGACACACATGTGAAGCCGCATGCGGTCAAGGCGGCCGGCAAGGCCTTCGACGAAGCCGCGTGGAAGTCCTTTCTCCAGCGCATCGAATACGTGAAGCTCGACCTCGGCCGCGCGGAAGACTACGCCGTGCTGCGCGACGCGATCGCCTCGCTGCCCGGCATCCGCGTGTTCTATCTGGCGACGGGCCCGTCGCTGTTCGTGCCGATCTGCAACGCGCTCGCGTCGGTCGGCCTGAGCGAAGGCTCGCGCATCGTGCTCGAGAAGCCGCTCGGCTACGACCTGCGCTCGTCGAATGCGATCAACGACGCGGTCGGCGAGATCTTCGCGGAAGGCCAGATCTACCGGATCGACCACTACCTCGGCAAGGAGCCGGTGCAGAACCTGCTCGCGCTGCGCTTCGGCAATGCGCTGTTCGAGCCGCTGTGGCGCCGCGAATGGGTCGAGAGCATCCAGATCACGATCGCCGAGGAGCTCGGCGTCGAAGCGCGCGGCGATTTCTACGACAACACCGGCGCGCTGCGCGACATGGTGCAGAACCACCTGCTGCAGCTGCTGTCGATCGTCGCGATGGAGCCGCCGCACTCGATGGATTCCGACTCGGTGCGCGACGAGAAGCTGCGCGTGCTGCGCGCGCTGAAGCCGGTCGATCCGCGCGACATCGGCAAGGTTGCCGTGCGCGGCCAGTATCATGCGGGCGTGATCAAGGGCGCGCAGGTGCCGGCCTACGCGACCGAGCCGGGCGTGAAGCCCGACAGCCAGACCGAAACCTTCGTCGCGCTGAAGGTCGAGATCGAGAACTGGCGCTGGGCCGGCGTGCCGTTCTTCCTGCGCACCGGCAAGCGTCTCGCCGACCGCGTCGCGGAGATCGTCGTCAACTTCCGCCCGGTGCCGCATTCGGCGCTCGGACCGACCGCGCTGCGTCCCGGTTCGAACCGCCTCGTGATCCGGCTGCAGCCGAACGAGACGATCCGCCTGTACTGCCTCGCGAAGCAGCCCGGCGAAGGGATGAACCTCGCGAGCGTGCACCTCGACCTCGCGTTCGACCGGTTCTTCAAGGAAGGGCAGATGGAGGCGTACCAGCGCCTGCTGCTCGACGTGATCAACGGCCGGCTCGCGCTGTTCGTGCGGCGCGACGAACAGGAAGCCGCATGGCGCTGGGTCGAGCCGATCCTGAACGAATGGGCGCGCTCGCTGAAGCCGCCGAAGCCGTACGCGGCGGGCACGTGGGGGCCGGCCGCGGCGAGCGCGATGCTCGCGCAGCACGACACCTGCTGGCTCGAAGAAGAAAACTGATGCAAGCCGTTGCCGCGCGCGTGACTGCGTGCGGCAACGTGCCCCACGATTCGTACGATTTGAACATACAAAGCAGTCCGGAGGAGATGTGATCGAGATCCACGCTTTCGACACCCAGGAAGCGCAAAGCGAAGCGCTTGCGCGCGCCGTCGGCGATGCGCTGCGCGCCGCGCTCGCCGGCACCGCGCGCCCGACGCTCGCGGTGTCCGGCGGCACGAGCCCGCGCCCGTTCCTGCAAACGCTGTCGCATGCGGCGCTCGACTGGGCCGGCGTCGACGTGACGCTGGTCGACGACCGCTGGGTGCCGGAGGACGACGCGGCCAGCAACGCGCACCTCGTGCACGACACGCTGCTGCAGCACGCGGCGGCCCCTGCCCGCTTCCTGCCGCTCGTCGACACGCGCGCCACGCTCGACGCGCACGTCGCCGCGCTGAACGCGAACGCCGACTACCGCGTGCCGAACGTCGCGGTGCTCGGCATGGGCGAGGACGGCCACACCGCGTCGATCTTCGCCGACGCGCCCGAATGGGACCACGCGATCGCGACGCCCGAGCGTTTCGTCGCCGTGCATCCGGGCGCCGCGCCGCATGCGCGCGTGAGCTTTTCGCTCGATGCGCTCAAGCGCGTCGACCGGCTGTTCCTGCTGATCGCGGGCCCCGCCAAGCGCGCCGTGCTCGACGCCGCGGCCGCGTCGCTGCAGAAGAACGCGATTTCCCAACTGGCCAACGACAAGGGGACCCAGCTCGATGTCTACTGGTGCGCAAACTAAGGCGGTCGTCGCGGGTCAGCATGCCGACGGCCCGCGCCTGCTCGCGGACGTCGGCGGCACCAACGCGCGCTTCGCGCTGGAAACCGGCCCGGGCGAGATCACGCAGATCCGCGTATATCCCGGCGCCGACTATCCGACGATCACCGACGCGATCCGCAAGTACCTGAAGGACGTGAAGATCAGCCGCGTGAACCACGCGGCGATCGCGATCGCCAATCCGGTCGACGGCGACCAGGTCACGATGACCAACCACGACTGGAGCTTCTCGATCGAGGCGACGCGCCGTGCGCTCGGCTTCGACACGCTGCTCGTCGTCAACGATTTCACCGCGCTCGCGATGGCGCTGCCGGGCCTGACCGACGCGCAGCGCGTGCAGGTCGGCGGCGGCACGCGCCGCCAGAACAGCGTGATCGGGCTGCTCGGGCCCGGCACCGGGCTCGGCGTGTCGGGGCTGATTCCGGCCGACGACCGCTGGATCGCGCTCGGCAGCGAGGGCGGCCACGCGTCGTTCGCGCCGCAGGACGAGCGCGAGGATCTGGTGCTGCAGTACGCGCGCAAGAAGTTTCCGCACGTGTCGTTCGAGCGCGTGTGCGCGGGCCCCGGCATGGAGATCATCTATCGCGCGCTCGCCGCGCGCGACAAGAAGCGCGTCGCCGCGAGCGTCGACACGGTCGAGATCGTCGAGCGCGCACATGCGGGCGAAGCGCTCGCGCTCGAGACGGTCGAATGCTTCTGCGGGATTCTCGGCGCGTTCGCCGGCAGCGTCGCGCTGACGCTCGGCGCGCTCGGCGGCGTATACATCGGCGGCGGCGTCGCGCTGAAGCTCGGCGAACTGTTCACGCGCTCGTCGTTCCGCGCGCGCTTCGAGGCGAAGGGCCGCTTCACGCACTATCTCGAGAACATCCCGACCTACCTGATCACCGCCGAATACCCGGCGTTCCTCGGCGTGTCGGCGATCCTCGCGGAGCAGTTGTCGAACCGCTCGGGCGGTGCGTCGTCGGCCGTGTTCGAGCGGATCCGCCAGATGCGCGATGCGCTGACGCCGGCCGAGCGCCGCGTCGCCGATCTCGCGCTGAACCATCCGCGCTCGATCATCAACGATCCGATCGTCGACATCGCGCGCAAGGCCGACGTGAGCCAGCCGACCGTGATCCGCTTCTGCCGCTCGCTCGGCTGCCAGGGGCTGTCGGACTTCAAGCTGAAGCTCGCCACCGGCCTCACCGGCACGATCCCGATGAGCCACAGCCAGGTGCATCTCGGCGACACCGCCACCGACTTCGGCGCGAAGGTGCTCGACAACACGGTGTCGGCGATCCTGCAGTTGCGCGAGCACCTGAACTTCGAGCATGTCGAGAACGCGATCGAGATCCTGAACGGCGCGCGGCGCATCGAGTTCTACGGGCTCGGCAACTCGAACATCGTCGCGCAGGACGCGCACTACAAGTTCTTCCGCTTCGGGATTCCGACGATCGCGTACGGCGACCTGTACATGCAGGCCGCATCGGCCGCGCTGCTCGGCAAGGGCGATGTGATCGTCGCGGTATCGAAGTCGGGGCGCGCGCCCGAGCTGCTGCGCGTGCTCGACGTCGCGATGCAGGCCGGCGCGAAGGTGATCGCGATCACGTCGAGCAACACGCCGCTCGCGAAGCGCGCGACCGTCGCGCTCGAAACCGACCACATCGAGATGCGCGAGTCGCAGTTGTCGATGATCTCGCGGATCCTGCATCTGCTGATGATCGACATCCTCGCGGTGGGCGTCGCGATCCGCCGCGCGTCGCCGAACGGCGAACTGCCCGAGGCCGTCGCGCAGGCGAAGGCGCGCGCGAGCGACGACGAAACGGCCGACGTGCTCGACTGGCTGAGCCACGGCGCGTCGCCGGCGGCGAAGGACGTCGCGCGGGACTGATGCACGGCGCGGCGTCGGCCGCCTCCTGCACTTCAAAGAAAAACGCCACCGGCGCATCGCGCGCGGTGGCGTTTTTCTTTGTGGCGCCCGGCTGCGCCGGTTCAGGCGCCCGCTTTCACCGGCCGCCCGTGCCAGCGCAGCACGAGGAAGCGTCCGGCGAAACACAGCACGCCCGTGACGCCGATCGTCACGCCCATCGCGAACGGCGTGCCGTCCGCGAGTGCGCCGATCGCAACGCTCGCGAGCGCGCCGAGCGCGAGCTGCATCGCGCCGAACACGGCGGCCGACGCGCCCGCGTTGTGCGGATAGCGATGCATGAGGTCGGTCGTGCAGTTCGCGGACAGAATCCCGACCACGCCGACGACGAAGAACAGGCACACGACGATCGACCACAGCCCGCCCCACCCGGTCAGCGCGACGAGCGCGACCGCGAGCGATGCGATGCAGCTCACGAGCGACGCGGCCGCGATGATGCGCAGCGAGCCGACGCGGCCGACGAGCCGCGTGTTCGCGAAGTTGCCGATCATGATCCCGACGACGTTCAGGCCGAACAGCAGCCCGTAGTGCTGCGGCGACACGTGGAAATACTCGATGTATACGAACGGCGTCGCGGTGATGTACGAGAACATCGACGCGAATGCCATGCCGCCGCACAGCATGTGCCCCCACGCGACGGGGTCGGACAGGATGCGCCCGTACGACGCGAACGACGCGAGCACGGCCGTGCTCTTGCGCCGCTCCTTCGGCCAGGTTTCGGGCACGCGCAGGTACGCGGTCGCCGCGCACACCGCGCCGAACACGGCGAGCACGACGAACACGCCGCGCCAGCCCGAGAAGCGCAGGATCTGGCCGCCGATCAGCGGCGCGAGCAGCGGCCCGACCGCGGTGACGATCGCGACCATCGACAGCACCTTCGCCGCGTCGCTCGGCTCGTGCGCGTCGCGCGCGATCGCGCGGGCCAGCACCGACGCGGCGCCGGCGCCGAGCGCCTGCAGGAAGCGCACGACGATCAGCATGTCGATCGAGCCCGACACGAAGCAGCCGATGCTCGCGAGCGTGAACAGCGCGATGCCGCCGAGCAGCACGGGGCGGCGGCCCCACGTGTCGGACAGCGGGCCGTACAGCAGCATGCCGACCGAGAAGCCGGCCATGAAGCTCGTCAGCGTGCGCTGCGCGGCGCCGGGGCTGACGGAGAAGCCGTCGGCAATCGACGGCAGGCTCGGCAGGTACATGTCGGTGGCGATCGGCCCGCAGGCGGCGAGCGCGCCGAGCAACAGGATCAGCCGGGCATCGGGCCGGCGCCGGACGACGTGAGACATGGGTATCCGGAATGGAGCCCGCGCGCATCGGGGCGCGCGTGGCGGTGAAGACGGGAGGCCGCGCCGCGGACGGCGCGTTCAGGCCCATGATTGTACGCGCAACTTTTTTACGTGCTGCGGGCCGCATACGGCGGCAGGTCGGAAAGTACCTGCGCGGCGCCCGTCGCGCTGGATCGCTGGATCGCGCGCGGATTCGATTAAGCTTGCTGCTGCCCGCTTCTCTTGTCTGACCAATTCGACGCACGACCGAACGATGACCGCTTTCCTGCTGATCTGGAGCCCCAAGAAATGGCCATGGCCAGAACTGCCCGACGTCGCCGCGCGCGTGAAGGCCGGCGAGGCCGTGCATGACGTGTGGGGCTGCGGCTTCGCACGCGGCATCCTGCCGGGCGACCGCGTGTTCCTGCACCGCGTCGCGAAGGAGCCCAAGGGTGTGTTCGGCTCCGGCTACGTGACGCGCGCGCCGTACGAGGTGCCCGATCCGTCGACGAAGCGCGGTTACCGGCTGTGCATCGACTTCGTGTACGACTGGCTGGTCGACGCGCACCGGGACGTCGTGATCGCGCGCGACGCGCTGCGCGTCCACCCGTACTCGGTGCAGACCTGGGATGCGCAGAGCTCCGGCACGTCGATCAAGCCGATGGTCGAAGGCCCGCTCGAGAAGCGTTGGGCGGAGCTGACCGGCAAGCGCAAGCCCCCGCGATAACCGGGCCGATCGCCGGGACAAATCGGGCCCTCCTTTCCAGCCCACGTGCCGAAAGGCCGCAGACCGTCTCGCGGGCCCGCCGCGCGCGTCTCCGGTACAATCAGACGATCGTTCCGCCCAGGCGCCGCGGCCCGTGCACAGGCCCCCGCGCCCTTCTCTCGCAGGTTTCGCCCATGTCCAATAATCAGATCCTCTTCGAACGCGCCCAGAAGACCATTCCCGGCGGTGTCAACTCGCCGGTGCGCGCATTCCGTTCGGTCGGCGGCACGCCGCGTTTCGTCGCGCGCGCGCAAGGTCCGTATTTCTGGGATGCCGACGGCAAGCAGTACATCGACTACATCGGCTCGTGGGGTCCGATGATCGTCGGCCACGTCCATCCGGACGTGCTGTCGGCCGTGCAGAACGTGCTGGCCGACGGCTTCTCGTTCGGTGCGCCGACCGAGGCCGAGATCGAGATCGCCGAGGAAATCTGCAAGCTCGTGCCGTCGATCGAACAAGTGCGGATGGTGTCGAGCGGCACCGAGGCCACGATGAGCGCGCTGCGTCTCGCGCGCGGCTTCACGGGCCGCAGCCGCATCGTCAAGTTCGAGGGCTGCTACCACGGCCACGCGGACAGCCTGCTCGTGAAGGCCGGCTCCGGCCTGCTGACGTTCGGCAACCCGACGTCGGCCGGCGTGCCCGCCGACATCGCGAAGCACACGACCGTCCTCGAATACAACAACGTCGCCGCGCTCGAAGAAGCATTCGGCGCGTTCGGCGACGAGATCGCCGCGGTGATCGTCGAGCCTGTCGCGGGCAACATGAACCTCGTGCGCGGCACGCCCGAATTCCTGAACGCGCTGCGCGCGCTGTGCACGAAGCACGGCGCCGTGCTGATCTTCGACGAGGTAATGTGCGGGTTCCGCGTCGCGCTCGGCGGCGCGCAGGCGTACTACGGGATCACGGCCGACCTCACCTGCCTCGGCAAGGTGATCGGCGGCGGGATGCCGGCCGCCGCGTTCGGCGGCCGCCGCGACATCATGGCCCACCTCGCGCCGCTCGGCGGCGTCTACCAGGCCGGCACGCTGTCGGGCAACCCGATCGCGGTCGCCGCGGGCCTGAAGACGCTGCAACTGATCCAGGCGCCCGGCTTCTACGATGCGCTCACCGCGCAGACGAAGCGTCTCGCCGACGGCCTCGCGGCCGAAGCGCGCGCGGCCGGCGTGCCGTTCGCGGCCGACTCGATCGGCGCGATGTTCGGCCTCTACTTCGCCGAGCGCGTGCCGACCAGCTTCGCGGAAGTCACGAAGAGCGACACCGAACGCTTCAACCGCTTCTTCCACCTGATGCTCGACGAGGGCGTGTACTTCGCGCCGTCCGCATACGAAGCCGGCTTCGTGTCGAGCACGCATGACGACGCGGTGATCGACGCGACGCTCGCGGCCGCACGCCGCGCGTTCGCGGCACTCGCCGCCTGACCGGGGGCCGCGCGCATGTTCTCGGATACCGATTTCGCCCACATGGAGCGCGCGCTCGCGCTCGCCGCGCGCGGCATGTATACGACGGCGCCGAATCCGCGCGTCGGCTGCGTGATCGTCAAGGACGGCGACGTGATCGGCGAAGGCTTCACGCAGCCGGCCGGCCAGGACCACGCGGAAGTGCAGGCGCTGAAGGACGCGCGCTCGCGCGGCCACGACGTCGCGGGCTCGACCGTCTACGTGACGCTCGAGCCATGCAGCCATTTCGGCCGCACGCCGCCGTGCGCGAACGCGCTGAGCGAAGCGCGCGTCGCGAAGGTCGTCGCCGCGATGGAAGACCCGAATCCGCAGGTGTCGGGGCGCGGCCTCGGCATGCTGCGCGACGCGGGCATCGACGTGCGCTGCGGGCTGCTCGCGCACGAAGCCGGCGAACTGAACATCGGCTTCGTGTCGCGGATGACGCGCGGCCGTCCGTGGGTGCGGATGAAGACCGCCGCGTCGCTCGACGGCCGCACCGCGCTGCCGTCCGGCGAAAGCCAATGGATCACCGGCGAGGCCGCGCGCCTCGACGGGCACGCGTGGCGTGCGCGCGCCTGCGCGATCCTCACCGGCATCGGCACCGTGCGCGAGGACAACCCGCTGCTGACCGTGCGCGGCATCGACACGCCGCGCCAGCCGCAGCGCATCCTGGTCGACAGCCGCCTCGACCTGCCGCTCGACGCGCGACTGCTCGAGGGCGCGCCGCTGCTGATCTTCTGCGGCCGGCTCGACGCGAGCGGCGAAATGCGCGCGAACGTGCTGAAGGCGCGCGGCGCGGAAATCGTGTCGCTCGCGAATGCGCACGGCAAGGTCGACCTGCCCGCGATGCTCGCGGCGCTCGGCGCGCGCGGCGTCAACGAACTGCACGTCGAGGCCGGCCACAAGCTGAACGGCTCGCTGCTGCGCGAGCAATGCGTCGACGAATTGCTCGTCTATCTCGCGCCGAGCCTGCTGGGCGCCGACGCGGCCGGCATGTTCGACCTCGCCGCGCCGGCGAGCCTCGACGCACGCACGCGACTGTCGTTCCACGGTATCGAGCGGATCGGCGACGATCTGCGGATCCTGGCGCGTATCGCGCCGCCCGACGCCGCGCACTGAACGGGACCGCCCCGATGTTTACCGGAATTGTCGCGGCCGTCGGCCGCATCGAATCGATCGATCCGCTCGGCACGTCGGCCGATGCGGGTGTGCGCCTGACCGTGCTGGCCGGCGGGCTCGATCTCGCCGATGTCGCGCTGGGCGACAGCATCGCGATCCAGGGCGCGTGCATGACGGTGATCGAAAAGACCGACGCCGCGTTCGACGTCGACGTGTCGCGCGAAAGCCTGAACCGCACGGTCGGCCTCGCCCAGCCCGGCGAAGTGAACCTCGAGAAGGCGCTGCGCGCGCACGACCGCCTCGGCGGGCACATCGTGTCGGGCCACGTCGACGGCCTCGGCACCGTGTCGCGCTTCGCGCCGGTCGGCGAGTCGCACGAGCTGCGGATCGTCGCGCCGCGCGAGCTGGGCCGCTATCTCGCGTACAAGGGGTCGATCACGGTCAACGGCGTGAGCCTGACCGTCAACACGGTCGACGATCGCGCGGACGGCTGCGAATTCTCGATCAACCTGATTCCGCACACGGTCGAGGTCACGACGCTGCGTCAGCTGAAGGCCGGCGACAAGGTCAATCTCGAAGCCGACATGATTGCGCGGTATGTGGAGCGAATGCTGTCGACGTCGCAAGGCGTGCATCAGGACTGATCGTCCTTTTTCGTGCTTTCTTGAGAATCGCGTCCGGCGGTTCGGCCCCGGGCCGCCCGGGTCCGCATCGCCGCCGTTTTCTGACAATCGCCGGCCGTCGGCCGCGAACCGCTACGTGTACCGGCGAGCCGCTCCATGAGCGCGTTGCCGCCTCGTCGGGCGATCCGCCTTTCAGCGCTTCACTGCCTCGTCGATAACGAGGCCACGCCCTGGCCCCATTTCAAACCGCAGCCTGCCCCGTCGGCCGGTCGATTCCGATATCTGCGGTCCATCGAGACGATTCCCGTCGCATCCGATCGTCGCCCTGCGGGCCCGATCCTCGGCCGAACGGCCAACGACGCGCACGGGTCACGCCGTCGCGCTAAGATGCGTCGACAGCGGTTTCAACGCCGCAACGCACGACGCGCCGCGTACCGGCCGCCCCTCTTCCCACAGGAGTCGTTCCCATGTCCATCTCGATGTACCAGGCTTCGCTGCCCGTCCTGATCCGCGGCCTGACCAACCTGCAGCACATCCTCGGCAAGGCCCAGGCGCACGCGGCCGAGAAGCAGATCGACCCGTCGGTGTTCGTCGGCGCGCGCCTCTACCCGGACATGCTGCCGCTCGTCCGCCAGGTCTACATCGCCACCGACACGGCCAAGGGCTGCGCCGCGCGGCTCGCCGGCGCCGAGATCCCGAGCTACCCGGACGTCGAGCAGACTTTCGACGAACTGCACGCGCGCATCCAGAAGACGATCGACTACCTGAAAAGCTTCGACGCCGCGCAGATCGACGGCAGCGAGGCGCGCCAGATCGTGCTGAAGATGCGCGTCGGCCCGATCGAGTTCACCGGCCAGTCGTACCTGCTGAACTTCGTGCTGCCCAATTTCTTCTTCCACGTGACGACCGCGTACGACATCCTGCGCCACAGCGGCGTCGAGCTCGGCAAGCTCGACTACCTCGGCGGGCGCGACTTGCACGCATGACGCGCGGCGGCCCGGCCGGGCCTGCCGCGCAGGCCGGCCGCACCGCCTTCCGGAGCGCTTGCCGGCCGAGCGCAACCCGCGCCAGCCGAAACGCCGTCCGGCTGGCGTAAAATACGCACTTTCCTCTTTCTCGCCCCCTTATGACGCTCGCCTCCACGCTCGACATCATCGCCGAGCTGAAAGCCGGCCGGATGGTGATCCTGGTCGACGAAGAAGACCGCGAAAACGAGGGCGACCTCGTGATCGCCGCCGAATTCGTCACGCCGGAAGCGATCAACTTCATGGCCAGGTACGGCCGCGGCCTGGTTTGTCTGACGTTGACGCAGGAACGCTGCAAGCAGCTGCACCTGCCGCTGATGACCTACCGCAACGGCACGCAATACGGCACCGCGTTCACGGTCAGCATCGAAGCGGCCGAAGGCGTGACGACCGGCATCTCGGCCGCCGACCGCGCGCACACGATCGCCACGGCGGTCGCGCACGACGTGCGTCCCGAGCACATCGTGCAGCCGGGCCACGTGTTCCCGATCATGGCGCAGCCGGGCGGCGTACTCGTGCGCGCGGGCCACACCGAGGCCGGCTGCGACTTCACCGCGCTTGCGGGCCTCACGCCGGCCGCGGTGATCTGCGAGATCATCAAGGACGACGGCACGATGGCGCGCCTGCCCGACCTGATCGAATTCGCGAAGGAACACGGTCTGAAGATCGGCACGATCGCCGACCTGATCCACTATCGCAGCCGCACTGAATCGATCATCGAGCGAATCGCCGAGCGCACGATGCAGACCGCGCACGGCACGTTCCGCGCGGTGCTGTACCGCGACCAGCCGAGCGGTTCGCCGCACATCGCGCTGGTGCGCGGCGCGCCGTCGCCCGACGTCGATACGCCGGTGCGCGTGCACGAGCCGCTGTCGGTGCTCGACCTGCTCGAAACCGGCGTGTCGACCCACTCGTGGACGCTCGACGCCGCGATGCGCGAGATCGCGGAGCGCGACCTCGGCGTGATCGTGCTGCTCAACTGCGGCGACACGAAGGAACACCTGATCGACGTCTTCAAGGCGTTCGACGAGGAAGAAAAGGCCGCTGCGCTGAAGCGCCGGCCGGTCGATTTCAAGACGTTCGGCATCGGCGCGCAGATCCTGCGCGATGTCGGCGTCGGCAAGATGCAGGTGCTGTCGAATCCGCGCAAGCTGGGCAGCATGTCCGGCTACGGCCTCGAAGTCACGGGCTTCATTCCGATGCCCGGCGGCGAAGCCAAGTCCTGCCCGGCGTCCAACGCGTAACCCGCCACGGCGCTTTCGCCCTATAACCGTTCATCCACACCACGGACAAGATCATGGAAATCGGACAATACCAACCGAATCTCGAAGGCGACGGCCTGCGTATCGGCATCGTGCAATCGCGCTTCAACGAACCCGTGTGCAACGGTCTCGCCGACGCGTGCGTCGAAGAACTGGAGCGCCTCGGCGTCACCGGTGAAGACGTGCTGCTCGTGTCGGTGCCCGGCGCGCTGGAAATCCCGCTCGCGCTGCAGAAGCTGGCAGAAAGCGGCCAGTTCGACGCGCTGATCGCGCTCGGCGCGGTGATCCGCGGCGAGACCTACCACTTCGAACTCGTGTCGAACGAGAGCGGCGCGGGCATCACCCGCATCGGCCTCGACTTCAACCTGCCGATCGCGAACGCGGTCCTGACGACCGAAAACGACGAGCAGGCCGTCGCGCGCATGACCGAAAAGGGTCGTGACGCCGCGCGCGTCGCCGTCGAGATGGCCAACCTGACGATGGCGCTCGACCAGCTCGGCGACGATGACGAGGACGAAGAAGAGGACGAAGACGACGAAGAGGAGCGCGCATGAAGAAGAGCGCCCGCCGACAATCGCGCGAGCTGGCGACGCAGGGCCTGTATCAGTGGCTGCTGTCGAACGCGCCCTCCGGCGAGATCGACGCGCAACTGCGCGGCGCGCTCGGTTACGACAAGGCTGACAAGGAGCTCCTCGAAGCCATCCTGCACGGCGTGATCCGCGAGCACGCGACACTCGTCGAAGCGCTGACGCCATCGCTGGACCGACCGATCGAGCAGTTGTCGCCGGTCGAACGCGCCGTGTTGCTGATCGCGACGTTCGAGCTCACGCACCACGTCGAAACGCCGTATCGCGTGATCATCAACGAAGCGGTCGAACTCGCGAAGACGTTCGGCGGCTCCGACGGCTACAAGTACGTGAACGGCGTGCTCGACAAGCTCTCCGCGAAGCTGCGCCCCGCCGAAACGCAGGCGCGCCGCAACGGCTGATACCGTTTGTTTGTCCACGGGCGCGCAAGCGCCCGTTTTTCATTCTCTCCCCCGCCCCGCCCGACCGATGAATACCACCGCCGATTCGCTTGTCACGCTCGCCGCACGCGTCGACGCGATCCAGCCCTTCTACGTGATGGAACTGATGAAGGAGGCACAGCGGCTCGAGTCCTCCGGGCGCGATGTTATCCACATGGGCATCGGCGAACCGGACTTCACCGCGCCGGAGCCTGTCGTCGAAGCGGCCGCGGCCGCGCTGCGCCGCGGCGTCACGCAGTACACGAGCGCGCTCGGCATTGCGCCGCTGCGCGAGGCGATCGCCGCGCACTACGCGCGCGCGTATGGCCTCACGATCAGCCCCGAACGGATCGTCGTGACGGCCGGCGCGTCGGCCGCGCTGCTGCTCGCGTGCCTCGCACTCGTCGGCCGCGACGACGAGGTGCTGATGCCCGACCCGTCGTATCCGTGCAACCGGCACTTCGTCGCGGCGGCCGAAGGCCGCGCGGTGCTCGTGCCGAGCGGCCCGGACGCGCGCTTCCAGCTCACCGAGGACGACGTCCGCACACGCTGGGGCGACCGCACGCGCGGCGTGCTGCTCGCGTCGCCGTCGAACCCGACCGGCACGTCGCTCGAGCCTGACGAACTGAAGCGGATCGTCGCAGCCGTGCGCGCACGCGGCGGTTTCACGATCGTCGACGAGATCTACCAGGGGCTCAGCTACGACGCGGCGCCCGTGTCGGCGCTGTCGTTCGGCGACGACGTCGTCACCGTGAACAGCTTCTCGAAGTATTTCAGCATGACCGGCTGGCGGCTCGGCTGGCTCGTCGTGCCGCCCGCGCTGGTCGGCACGTTCGAAAAGCTTGCGCAGAACCTGTTCATCTGCCCGTCCGCACTCGCGCAGCACGCGGCACTCGCGTGCTTCGAACCGGCCACGCTCGACATCTACGAGGCGCGCCGGCTCGAATTCAAGCGCCGCCGCGATTTCATCGCACCGGCGCTCGAACGGCTCGGCTTCACGGTTCCCGTGATGCCGGACGGTGCGTTCTACGTGTATGCGCATTGCGGCGGCGTCGCCCACCCGGCAGCCGGCGACAGCGCCGCGCTCACGCAGGCGATGCTGCACGACGCCGGCGTCGTGCTGGTGCCCGGCATGGACTTCGGCGTCCACGCGCCGCGCGACTATATCCGACTGTCCTATGCGACCGCCTATACGCGGCTCGAAGAGGCGGTCGATCGGCTCGCGACGCTGTTCGGGCAGCACTGACGCCGCAGCCGGCACACCGGCCGCTACACACGCCACAAAAGGAAAAGGCACCCGGATCATCGGGTGCCTTTCTCATTTCCTGCCGGCCGGAACCGCGCGGTAGCGTTAGGTTACGCGCCGAGCTCCGAATGGTCGCCGTGCGCCTGCTTCGCGGTATCGACGCTCGCGTCGTCCTGCGGCGACGTGTCCTTCGACGCCGTCGTCTTCGCTGACGTCGCGGTTTCGAGCGTCGCACGCACGCGCTTCGCGCCGCCTGCCGATGCCGTTACGGCAGCGGCCGTGACGATCGGCTTCGCCGGCGCCTGCGGTGCATTGACCGGCACGCTGCGGCCGCGCGACACGTCGCGCAGCCGGCCGCGCTCGGCCATCACCTTCGCGCCGTATGCGTTGTCGTCGGGGTTCGTCGAGCCGTTGTACAGCCGCAGGCCGTTCGCGAGCGAGCCGCCGCGGGCGATGCAGTCCTTCAGCACGAGCGCGCCGACCTGGAGGTTCGCGAGCGGCTGCAGTGCGGTATCGGTGCCGCCGAAATACTCGAACTTGTCGGAATGGACCTTCGACATGACCTGCATCAGGCCCTTCGCGCCGACGCCGCTTTCGGCGTAAGGGTTGAAGCCCGACTCGATCGCCATCACGGACAGCAGCAGCAGCGGATCGAGGCCGACGTCACGGCCGGTCTGGAACGCGGCCTTGACGAGCTGGCCGAGCGGCTCCTGAGCGATGCGGTAACGGCGCGACAGATAGGTCGCGACGAGCGCCTGTTCGCGGTTCGACGCGAGCGCACGATCGTCGCGCGCGTCGGCCGGCACCCGCTGGGTCGGGATCAGTTTCGCGAGCGCGACGGGCGACGGGCCGTTGCGGGCCGGATCGGACGCGTCGCCCTGCGCGGCGGCTTCCGGTGCGACATCGAGGCCGACCGCAAGCGCGTCCGTTTCGGGACTCTCTTCCTGCTGCGGCTGCGCGCCGGCAGGCGCGAAGTTCGGCAGCGGATGGCCGGACAGCAAACGGGCAGGCCCGGCCTGCACGGCCGCGGATACGACCGGCATCAGCTTCGCGGCAAGCGTGCCGCGCACGGTTGGCAGCAGCCACAGTGCAAGTGCAACCGCGACAGCGAGACAGCCGACAACGCTGAATAGATGGTGACTGACACGCGTCCCGCGACGCAGCATGTTGCGCACGATTTGCGCATGCTGCTCAGTGGGACGCCACGATAACCAAGCGTTCATTCAGATCATCTCCCATGAACATGACTCGTGCGGCTCGCTCAACTCGATGGCGAGACAGAAACGCGCCGCGGAATCACGACGCCGCACGCCTTGGTTGGGACGTGCAAGCATCGGGGAAACGGTATAAGTACCGTTCGAGGCCACGGTGTAAGAAGGCCGACGCCTTCGCACACTGGGCGAGACGGGCATACGCGGTGGCACCCACGCAAAAAACCAGCGTCTGGTAGCGCTGGCTGGGACTACGACTAAGGCCGTCGAATACGCCGTGCAGGATTCGGCGGACGGTGACGCGCTGCGTCAAAGATCGGTGATTGGCGGCTCGAAGCCTTTTACCCTGCAACCAATGTGAGCGGATTCTAGCAGGGTTTTATAGATCGTCAACACTATAAAATCTCAAAATCATAACAAAAAGTAATTTAAAGCCGCCCTTCAGATCGGGAACCCCGTGCCGTAGAGGGTTTGCGCGCGATCGACTTTTTTCTCGGCCGGGCATCCACGCGGCGGCCCGGGTAAAATCGTCGGTCGATTCGGGGCCGCAGCCGGCCGCTGCGCCCGCCCACCGTCGCCCGCCATCCGGGCGGCCCGGACCTTCTTCATGAAATACAAAGACTTACGCGATTTCATCCAGCGCCTCGAGGCGCTCGGCGAACTGCGGCGCGTCACGCAACCCGTGTCGCCCGTGCTCGAAATGACCGAGCTGTGCGACCGCGTGCTGCGCGCCGGCGGCCCTGCGCTGCTGTTCAACGCGCCGCCCGGCCATGCGTTTCCCGTGCTCGGCAACCTGTTCGGCACGCCGCGCCGCGTCGCGCTCGGGATGGGCGTCGATGCAGGCGACGATGCCGCGCTCGGCTCGCTGCGCGATCTCGGGCGCCTGCTGTCCGCGCTGAAGGAGCCCGACCCGCCGAAAAGCCTGAAGGACGCCGGCAAGCTGCTGTCGCTCGCGAAGGCCGTTTGGGACATGGCGCCGAAGTCGGTGTCGTCGCCGCCGTGCCAGGAGATCGTCTGGGAAGGCGCGGACGTCGACCTGAACAAGCTGCCGATCCAGACCTGCTGGCCCGGCGACGCGGGGCCGCTCGTCACGTGGGGCCTGACGGTCACGCGCGGTCCGAACAAGTCGCGCCAGAACCTCGGCATCTACCGCCAGCAGCTGATTGGCCGCAACAAGCTGATCATGCGCTGGCTTGCGCATCGCGGCGGCGCGCTCGACTTCCGCGAATTCGCGCTGCAGAACCCCGGCAAGCCGTATCCGGTCGCGGTCGTGCTCGGCGCCGATCCGGCCACGACGCTCGGCGCGGTGACGCCCGTGCCCGATTCGCTGTCCGAATATCAGTTCGCCGGCCTGCTGCGCGGCAGCCGCACCGAGCTCGCGAAGTGCCTGACGCCCGGCGTCGACACGCTGCAGGTGCCCGCACGCGCGGAGATCGTGCTCGAAGGCTTCATCCATCCGCAGGACGGCACCCCTGCTCCCGCTCCGGCCGGCGCGCCGCCGCGGCCGGCCGGCAACGCGTCCGCCGCGTACGAACACGCACTCGAAGGGCCGTACGGCGACCACACCGGGTATTACAACGAGCAGGAGTGGTTCCCTGTGTTCACCGTCGAGCGCATCACGATGCGCCGCGACGCGATCTACCACTCGACCTACACGGGCAAACCGCCCGACGAGCCCGCGGTGCTCGGCGTCGCGCTCAACGAGGTATTCGTGCCGCTGCTGCAGAAGCAGTTCACGGAGATCACCGACTTCTACCTGCCGCCCGAAGGCTGCAGCTACCGGATGGCCATCGTCCAGATGAAGAAGAGCTACGCGGGCCACGCGAAGCGCGTGATGTTCGGCGTGTGGAGCTTCCTGCGGCAGTTCATGTATACGAAGTTCATCGTGGTCGTCGACGAGGACGTGAACATCCGCGACTGGAAGGAAGTGATCTGGGCGATCACGACGCGCGTCGACCCCGTGCGCGACACGGTGATGGTCGACAGCACGCCGATCGACTATCTCGACTTCGCGTCGCCGGTTGCCGGCCTCGGCTCGAAGATGGGGCTCGACGCGACCAACAAGTGGCCCGGCGAGACGAACCGGGAATGGGGCCGTCCGATCGAGATGGACGCGGCCGTGAAGGCGCGCGTCGACCGGCTCTGGCAGGAGATCGGACTCTGAGGCCGTAGCCGGCGCCCGCCGGCCCGTGCATCGCACCCACCACAAGAACGACGAAGATGAGCTTTCCTCCCGCCTCGATGCTGTCCGACGGTTTCTTCCTGTCGCTGTCACTGTGTCTCGACATCGGCCTCGTGAACGTCGCGATGCTGTCGCTGACGCTGTCGCACGGCTTCCGGCCGGGCTTCTGGCTCGGCGTCGGCTCGTGCGTCGGCGATCTCCTCTACGCGGCGCTCGCGCTCGCCGGGATGGCCGTGCTGCTGCAGTTCGAGGCCGTGCGCTGGATCGTCTGGATCGGCGGCGGCGCCGTGCTGCTGTTCCTCACGTGGAAGATGACGCGCGAAGCGTTGGCGCCGGCCAGGGCGGCCGACGACGACGCGGACGAAGCACCGCCGCCGCGCGCAAGCGCGCGGCGCAGTTTCCTGCGCGGGATGCTGCTCGCGATGTCGTCGCCGAGCGCGATCCTGTGGTTCGCGGCGGTCGGCGGCGCGCTGATCGCGAAAGCCGGTGCGACCACGCCGGTCACCGCGTCGGTGTTCCTGTCGGGCTTCTTCCTCGGCGGCCTCGCGTGGACGCTCTTCATGTGCACGCTCGCGAGCCAGGGCCGCAAGCGCGCGGGCGCCGGGCTGATGCGCGCGTGCCACGTCGCGTCGGCGCTGCTGTTCGCGTATTTCTCGTACAGCGTGATCGTCGGCGGCTACCGCGACCTGATCGCGCACGCGGCGTAAGCGAAGCCGGCCTGCACGAGCCGCGCGTCGAGCGGCGGCACCAATAAAAAAACGGCGCAGCGCCCCTCGCGGGACGTTGCGCCGTTTTGCCACGCGCGGTCAGGCCGCGCGGGACGGATCAGCGACGCCAGTAGCCGTGATGGCCCCAGCCGCCGTAGCCATGACGCCAGTACGGACGACCGTAGTAACCGCCGTAGCCGCCGACGACCACGGCGGGCGGCGGCGCATAGTAGGCCGGTGCCGGTGCGTAGTACACGGGCGGAGGCGGCGGCGCGTAGTACACGGGCGGCGGCGGCGCATAAACGGGATACGCGGGCGCGACCGGGATACCGATGCCGACCCCGATCGACACGTGAGCCTGCGCGGCGCTTGCGGCACCCAGACCCAGCGCGGCGGCGGCGATGAACGGAATGAGCTTTTTCACTTCGATTCTCCTGCTGGAGCGGTATTTTATGCGCTCCTGTCGGCAACGGCGGGCATGCACGTCGCATGCAAGCAATGTAGCGAAAACCCGCCTCTCGCGTGTTTCGCATTTGTTGCAAATTGCAATTGCAGGCGGCCGGAGCCGCCGTGCGGCGTGGCTTCCGCGGCCTGCGGCGACCCTTGCAGGTCGCGCGAATCCGTCCGACGAGTCGGGACGCGACGCGACGGCCGGTCAGTCTTACCGGATACGGCACGCGCGGCGGGCACGCGCACGTAATGAACGATTACAAATTTGAAACAGGACGCCGACAATTCAAGAGGAACGCGCGCGCAACATGTTTCGGGGTCGGATTCATCGATCGGAATTCAACCGTAACGCGGACACAAATACGCGTGCGAATCGTGCCGCACGCCGGTAATGAACACATGCGTCCGCGCGGCAATCGACCTTCCACGACCACACCTTCATTCCTGCGATACTGGCGGCTGCTTCGTTTTCGCTTACGTCCGCCGCCATGCCTCTTCCCGACACACCCCGTCTCGGCTTCATCGGCGCCGGCCGCCTCGCGCGCTGTGTTGCGCAGCGCTTCGCGCAGGCCGGCTTTCCCGTTGTCGCGATCGCGAGCCGCACGCCCGAATCGGCCGCGGCGCTCGCCGCGCGCGTCTCCGGCTGCCGGGCCGTCGACACGCCGCAGCAGGTCGCCGACGCCGCCGACCTCATCTTCCTGACGGTTCCCGACGACCATCTCGCGTCGACCGCCGCGGCGCTCCGCTTCGATGCATCGCGCGCCGCCAGTCAGGCAGTCGTCCACTGCAGCGGCGCGTCGGCGGTCGCGCTGCTCGATCCGGCGAAACGGCAAGGCGCGGCCACCGGCGGCTTCCATCCGCTCTACCTGTTCGGCGGCACCGACGCCGACCTCGCACGCATCGACGGCTGCTCGGTCACGATCGAAGCCGACGGCGCGCTGCACGCGACGCTGATGCGACTTGCTGCCACACTCGGCTGCCATCCGCTGTCGATTCCGGCCGGCGGCCGGATGCTCTATCACGCGGCCGCGCATTACGCGGCGAGCTTCGCGCTGTGCGGGTTGTCGGAAGCGGTCGAGCTGTGGCGCGGCCTCGGTTTCGACGAGGAAGCCGCGCTGCGCGCACTGCTGCCGATGCTCGCCGGCACGATCGAAACCGCGCGCGACAAGGGGCTCGCGAACGCGCTCGCCGGCCCGGTGTCGCGCGGCGATACGGGCATCGTCGAACGCCAGCTCGCGCTGCTCGAAGCGCGTGGCGGCGATCACGCGACGCTGTACGCGCTGATGACGCGCCGTGCGGTCGCGCTCGCCGCGAAGCGTGCCGCGCCGCCGGCGTCGCTGCCGGCGCTCGCCGAAGCCGTCGAAACGTCGCTCGCGCGCACGGCCGCGCACCCCTCCCCGTCGCAAGACGAGGCGTGATAAGGTGTCGGCCGATGCGCCGCCATCCGGCGTTGGCGGCCGCACGCTACTCGACTGTATAAAAAGGATGCCAACGATGTTCGGCGAGATCGCCCGTTTTCTGCTCAATACCGTCTTCACGCTGTTCGGCGCCGCGCTGATCCTGCGCGTCTGGATGCAGGCCGTCCGCGTGCCGCCGTACAACCCCGTCACGCAGGCCGTGCTGCAGGCGACCAACTGGCTCGTGCTGCCGCTGCGCCGCGTGATTGCGGGCGTACGCGGCATCGACTGGGCCAGCGTCGTCGCCGCGCTGCTGACCGCGCTCGTCTACGTCGTGCTGATGGTCGTGATGGCCGGCTTCGATCCGGCCGCGGTGATCCCGACGCTCGTCGTGGTCGCGCTGCTCACCGTCGTGAAGTGGGCACTCAACCTCGTGATCTGGATGACGATCCTGATGGCGCTGCTGTCGTGGCTCAATCCGCGCTCGCCGGCGATGCCGATCCTCTACCAGCTCACCGCGCCGTTCCTGAACCCGCTGCGCCGCATCATCCCGAACCTCGGCGGCATCGACCTGTCGCCGATCCTGCTGTTCGTGATCGTGCAGGTGCTGCTGATGATCGTCACGCGCGCCGCCGTGTCGCTGACGATCTTCGGCATCTGACCGACGCTGCCCCTACGCCGCCGGCCCCTGCGCCGGCGGCGCGACGAGCGTGTCGATCACGCCGAAGCGCGCCGGAATCATCGCGTAGCACACGCGCACTTTCTCGCGCGACAACCGTTCGAGCAAACGCTGCGCTTCGTCCTCGGTGACGACGAATTCGACCTCGATCGCGAGCGAACCCTGCAGCTCGAAGAAGCGGTCCTCGTGCAGCACGCGATGCTGACCGAAGCCGGCCATCGCGCGAAACGCGGAACCGCCCGCGACGCCCATCCGGTTCGCCTCCTCCAGCAGCCATTCCCACAGCGGCTTCCAGTGCAGCCGGTGCTGCTCGTGCACATAGAAACGCAAGAACACCCTGTCCATCGCTCCCTCCGATGGCGGCACGCTCAGGCCGCCGCGAGCCACGCGCGCGCGGTCCACATGCCGAGCGCCGTCAGCGCGAACGATCCAGTCAAGTGTAGGGCAGCCACCGCAAACGCCCATCCGAATTCGCCCTGCAACGCATGCGTCATCACTTCGACCGAATAGGTCGAGAACGTCGTGAGCCCGCCGAGGAAGCCCGTGATCACGAACAGCCGCCACTCGGGCGGCAGCCCGACGCGGGTCGTGAACACGACGGCGGCGATGCCGATCACGTAGCCGCCGATCAGGTTCGCGGCGAGCGTGCCGAGCGGCACCTCGGGAAAGAATTCGTTGAGCGCGAGGCTCAGGAACCAGCGCAGCAACGCGCCGAGCCCGGCGCCGACGAAGATCGCGACGATCGAATAGAACAAGGGCACTCCTCGCTGACGACGCCGCGTGGCGGATGCGGCCTACGCTGAACTGTATGCGGAATCGCGCCGCGGCGGCAACGCCGGCGGAGCGGGCCGTCGTACGCCGGATCGTGTCGCACGGGCACGATGCATTTCATTATTCCCGCGAATCCGCCGCACTCGATATTTTCCGATGCATTACGCAGGACATTACAAATCAATTAAAAACAGATTGATTATCTATCCGCATTTTCAAAATCGGCAAAGCCGCTTCGTCCGCTGCGCGCCAACCTTGAAAATCCCATATTTCACGGGGCTTCCGCGTAGTTTCCCTTATCAGACATTCCCGTATGCGGCCGATATTCCATGCAATTGACTTCGCCGATTTTGTAGACTTGTTCCGCCAACCCACTCCATCGACATGGAGACTCGAAAAATGAACAATATCCGCCCGTCATTCATGTTGATTCCGGCGCTGTGTGCGTCGCTGCTCGCATCGAGCGTCGCGCTCGCCGACGGCAACGGACCGCCGTCCTACGTCGAAGGCAACCGCGCGCCGAAAGGATACGCGCGCCCGCCGTTCCACACGAAGCCGCGCGCGAGCACGGCTTCGATATCCGGCCTCACGCCCGCGCTCGCCCGACACGCGTACGGGTTCGACACGATCGCCAACCAGGGCGACGGGATGGTCGTCGCGATCGTCGACGCGTACGACGACCCGAAGATCGAGGCCGATCTCGGCGTGTTCAGCAACGCGTTCTCGCTGCCGGCCTGCACGTCGTCGAACGGTTGTTTCACCAAGGTGTACGCACGCGGGACACGGCCCAGGACCGATTCGGGCTGGGCGCTCGAGATGTCGCTCGACGTCGAATGGGTGCATGCGATCGCGCCGAAGGCCAAGATCATGCTCGTCGAGGCCGCGTCGGCCAGCTTCACCGACCTGCTGGCCGCGGTCGACGTCGCGGTCAAGCGCGGCGCGTCGGTCGTGTCGATGAGTTTCGGCGGCAGCGAGTTCGGCAGCGAGACCGGCTTCGACAGCCACTTCAACGTCGCGGGCGTCACGTTCGTCGCGTCGTCCGGCGACAGCGGCACCGGGACCGAATACCCGGCCGCGTCGCCGTACGTGGTGGCGGTGGGCGGCACGACGTTGTCCATCGATACGTACGGCAACTACGTCGGCGAGGCGGCGTGGAGCGGCAGCGGCGGCGGCGTGAGCACCGTCGAGGCCGAGCCGGCCGGCCAGACCGCGTGGCCGGTTCCGGTCGCCGGCAAGCGCGGCGTGCCCGACGTCAGCTACGACGCGAATCCGTCCAGCGGTTTCGCGGTGTACGACTCGGTCACCTACCAGGGGCAGGCGGGCTGGTTCCAGGTCGGCGGCACGAGCGCGGGCGCGCCGCAATGGTCGGCGCTCGTCGCGATCGCGAATTCGCTGCGCGCGGCGGCCGGCAAGAGCCGGTTGAGCGGCACCTACGACTCGCTCTATATGGTCGGGAAAACCGCATATGGCAGCGACTTTCACGACGTGACGACCGGGTCCAACGGCAATTGCGGCAGCGTCTGCAACGCAGCGGGCGGCTATGACTACGTGACGGGTCTCGGTTCGCCGCAAGCGCCGTCGCTCGTGCAGGCGCTCGTCGCCCGGCCGTAACCCCCGACCGTCGCCGGTCGGTCCGCGGCGCGGCGTTCAGCCGCCGCGCCATGCGCGGTCGAGCGCGGTCAGCGTCGCCAGCGCACCGCCCTTCAACCCGATCACGTCCGCACGGCGCGCATGCGCTTCGCGCGCGTTGATGCGGA
The DNA here is from genome assembly GCF_049805555.1 of Burkholderia sp. DN3021. Lineage (NCBI taxonomy): Bacteria > Pseudomonadati > Pseudomonadota > Betaproteobacteria > Burkholderiales > Burkholderiaceae > Burkholderia > Burkholderia sp. DN3021. The sequence continues at coordinate 65,381 of NZ_JBNCAB010000019.1, forward strand.
TCACGTCGGCGCCGAGCCGTTCGCTCAACAGGCGCACGGTCGGAATCGCGGTGCCCGCGCCGATCTCGACCACGGCGACGCGCCCGGCCCGCGCAATCCAGTCTTCCAGCGCATGTTCCTGCGCGTCGTAGCGCGCGCCGAGCCAGCCGGTGTCGCCGAACATCAGGATGTTCGGCCTCGCGAGCCCCCCGCAGTACGGGCAGCGCGGCGCTTCGCCGACCAGCCGGCAGGTGGCTTCGTCGACGTCCGGCACGAACGGCGCCGCGTCCCACGTGTCGTCCGAACAGGGCCGCAGACACTGCATCGCGTGAATCGAGCCATGGATCTCGACGATCCGAGTCGGATCGAAGCCGGCTTTCTGGAACTGGCCGTCGACGTTGCTCGTCAGCACGAAGCCGCCATTCGGCATCGCGTCGATCCAGCGACGCAGGATCGCGAATCCCGCATGCGGCACCGTCGCGCGGTAAAGCGCGAGACGGTGCCCGTAGAACCCCCACGCGAGTTGCGCACGCGCACGGAACGCGTGCGGCGATGCGATCTCGTGGAATTCGAAACGCTCGTGGCGCAGCGCCGGATACGCGCGCCAGAAGCCGTCCGTGCCGCGAAAATCGGGCAACCCGGAATCGACGCCGATGCCCGCGCCGGCCGTCACGAGCAACGCGTCGGCGCGCGCGAGCGCGTCAACGGCGGCAGCGACGAGATCGGCGGGAAGCTGCGCGGCGGCAGCGGTGGAGTCGTCGGAATCGGGGAACGGCATGATGGGCGGCGGTAACGTCGAACGGTGCGCGGGCGGCGTCGCGATCATACGCCGGTTCGGGTGCCGAGCAGCATGCGCGATACAAAGGCACGACGCGATCGCAACGTCGTGATTCCGCGTGGCGCCGGGCTTTTCCCGCTGCAGCCGACGCAGCGAAGCCCGGGCGACGTCGCGATCCGCCCGCCTCCCCACCTGCTCAGCGATCCGAATCGTCTCGCGCGACCGGAATCTCGTCGATCGCGAAATAGACCGGCTTGCCGAGTCGCCGCGCGAGGTTGACATCCGCGTCGGCCCCGCGCGACACGCCGTCGATCCGCCATACGGCATCGCAGCGCCGCAGCAGCCGGTGCGCGGCCGGATACAGGAACGCCTCGCTGATCTCGTCGCCGACCTGCCGCGACCCGGCCGCGACCGCGAGCGGCAGCGACACCCACTCGCCGATCATCGGCACATGCCCGCGGCGATACACGGCGAGCGCCGCCGCTTCCAGCCGGTGCAGGTTCGCGGCGATGCGCGCGGGGTCGCCGTCCGTGCCGCTGCGATAGGGGCCGGCGACCAGCACGAGCAGCGGCGTCATGCCGTACGCGCGCCGGCGGCTTCCCGCAGCGCGACGTACTGCAACAGCATGATCGTCTTCGCGTCGACGATCTCGCCGCGCTCGACCGCGTCCAGCGCCGCCTGCAGCGGCATCTCGACGACCTCGAGATCCTCGCCCTCTTCCGCGACGCCGCCGCCGTCGCCGGTGCGCAGCGACGCATCGTATTCGCCGACGAAGAAATGCAGCTTCTCCGTCACGGACCCAGGGCTCATGAACGCCTCGAACACCTTGCGCACGCCGCGCACGCGATAGCCGGTCTCCTCCTCGGCCTCCGCGCGGATGCGTGCTTCGGGCGTCGCGTCGTCGAGCAGGCCGGCAGCGGCCTCGAGCAGCATCCCGTCGTGCCCGCTGACGAACGCCGGCATCCGGAACTGCCGCGTCAGCAGCACGTCGCCCGTGCCGGCATTGCGCAGCAGGATGGTCGCGCCGTTGCCGCGGTCGTAGGTCTCGCGGCTCAGGCGCTGCCACGTTCCGTCGCGGCGCAGGAAGTCGAACGTCACCTTCTTCAGCACATACCAGTCATCGGACAGCACCGTCGTATCGACGATGCGCACGCGGTCCCGCGTTGCAGCCATCGCAGCCTCCCATTCGACAAAGGACGGCGCCCATGGTAACGTGCAAATTCGTGCAACTTCAAGAAATTTCGTGCAAACACGATGCTGACGACGCAACGCAAGAAAGCGATCCTCGACGCGCTCGCGCACGACGGCCAGGTGCTGGCCGTCGAATTGAGCGCGCAATTCGGCGTGTCCGAAGACACGATCCGCCGCGACCTGCGCGAGCTGGCGGCCGAAGGCCTGCTGCAGCGCGTGCATGGCGGCGCGCTGCCGGCGTCGCCGGCCGTCGCGCCGTTCGCGCAGCGCGAGGCGCTCGAAACGGCGGAAAAGCGGCGCATCGCAAGGCGGGCCGCGCAGATGATCGCGCCCGGGCAAGTGGCGATCGTCGACGGCGGCACGACGTCGGCGCTGCTCGTCAGCCAGCTGCCGGCCGACCTGCGCGCGACGATCGTCACGCACAGCCCGAGCGTCGCCGTCGCGCTGGCCGCGCATCCGTCGATCGACGTGATCCTGATCGGCGGGCGGCTCTACAAGCATTCGATCGTCGCGGTCGGCGCCGCAGCGATGGAAGGCATCGCGCGCATCCATGCGGACCTGTACTTCATGGGCGTCACGGGCGTGCATCCGGTCGCGGGGCTCAGCACCGGCGATTTCGAGGAAGCGGCGATCAAGCGCGCGCTGGCCGAACGCGCGGCCGAGACGGTCGTGCTCGCGTCGCAGTCGAAACTGCGCGCGGCGTCGCAGTTCGTGATCGGCGACATCACGCTCGCGCAAACCGTCGTGGTCGAGAAGGAAACCGAAGCCGCGCTGACGAAGCCGATCGAGGCCGCGGGCGTGACGGTCGTGCGAGCATAGCGGCGCCGGTTCGAATCCGTGCGGTTGCGCGCCGCATCGTGCTCATCGGATCGGTTACGGGTTTTCGTCGCGCCAACGCCGCACCGATGTCAGCGTGCTGACAGGCGCCGCTTGCTAACATGGGCGCCCGCCCAATCGCCACGCGCCGCTCGCACGATGCCCTCTCCCTCCGCCACCACCCCGCCGGCGCCGCCCACCGGCGATGCGCCGCCGCCCGGCGTCCTCGCGCTGTTCGTCGCGTTCGCGCAGATCGGCCTGACCAGCTTCGGCGGCGGGCTCAGCGGGCGGATGATGCGCGACTTCGTGCACGAGCGGCGCTGGCTCGACGAAGAGGCGTTCCTCAACGGCCTCGCGCTGTCGCAGGCGCTGCCGGGCGTCAACGTGAAGAACCTCGCGATCTGGATCGGCTACCGGCTCGCCGGATGGCGCGGCGCGGTGGCCGGCTTCACCGGCATCATCGCGCCGCCGGCCGTGCTGATCGTGCTGTTCGGCGTCGCGTTCTCGACCCTCACGCGCTTCCCGCTCACGCATGTCGCGCTCGCCGGCGCGGCGGCCGCGGCGATCGGGCTGTCGATCTCGATGGCGATCACGGCGGTGCGCCGGCTGCCGCGCCGCGCATTGCCGTTCGCGGTGATGACGCTCACCTTCGTGTCGGTTGCGGTGCTGCACTGGCCGCTCGTATGGACCGTGCTGATCGGCGGCACGCTGAGCGTCGCGCTCGAATACCGCCGCGCGGCCATCACGCCCGCCCGGAGCGACAAGCCATGACCGCGTCGCAACGCTACGCCGCGCTGTTCGGCGTGTTCGCGCCGCTGTCGATCGCGACGATCGGCGGCGGACAGACGATCATCGCCGACCTCCAGCGGCAGATCGTCGACGTGCATCACTGGATGACCGCCACGCAGTTCGTGAACGACTTCGCGATCGCGCGGATGGCGCCCGGCCCCGGCTCGCTGCTGGCAACGCTGATCGGCTGGCAGGTGGCCGGCTTCTGGGGCGCGGTGATCGCGACGCTCGCGCTGTTCGGCCCGCCCGCGTTCCTGATCTACGGCGTCGCGCACCTGTGGCGGCGACACCAGGGCGCGCGCTGGCAGATCGCGCTCGAAGCCGGCCTGCGTCCGGTCGCGGCCGGCATGATCCTCGCGTCGGTGTGGGTGCTGCTGCAGTCGCTCGACGGCGGCTGGCCAGCACGCGCGATCGCGGTCGCATCGACGCTGTGTGTGATGGTCTCGCGCATTCACGCGCTGCTGCTGATCGCGGCGGGCGCGCTGCTGCTCGTCGGCGTGCACGCGATCGGCGGCGTGTAGCGCATACCGCCGTCGCACCTCAACGCCGCGCCACGCGAACACCTGAACGCCTAGACGCCGCGAAACACCGGCGCGCGCCGCTCCGCAAACGCACGCAGCCCTTCGTCGAAATCCGCGCCTTCGCACGCATGCCGGCGCAGTTCGCCATTGGCACGATGACGGCTTCGCTCGCGTGGTTCCTGATGCTCGCCTATGGCGCGCGTGCGTGCCGCGCGTGGTTCGCTCGCGTGCTCGCGTGGCGTGTGCTCGATTTCTTCGTCGCGGCGATGATGCTCGGCTTCGCGGTGCGTTTCGCGCTTGATGCGCTTCAGGCGTCAGCGGCCCGATAGCTTGCGAAACGCGTTGTGCGCGTCGGCATGCAGTTCGAAGCCGATGCCGGGTGCTTGCGGTACGCGTGCGTAGCCGACGTCGACGGTTTCGCCATCGGCCAGTCCGCTGAACGGATGGAACGCGAACGGATTGACTTCCGCGCCGCCGAGCCCGAGCGCCGCAACGACGTGCAGCGAAAACAGGTGGCCGCCGTGCGGCCAGAACGCGTCGCGCCGCCAGCCGCGCGACACGAAGTGGTCGACGATCTGCAGATAGCCCGGCAGCCCGTAGCAATGCACCGGATCGAACACGAGCACGTCGCGGTCGTTGCGCAGGCCGCCGTAGCGGTCGAGCAGCTTCGCTTCCGCGAGTGAGAACAGCGCTTCGCCGGCCGCGATCGGCGGTGAGTATCGCGCGGCAAGCTCCGCTTGGAGCGGTAGGTCGAGCGGGTCGCAGATGTCCTCGAACCACCAGAGGTCGAACGGCGCGAGCATCGTCGCGGCGGCTTGCACGGTCGTCGCGTCGTATGTGTTCATCGCATCGACCGCGAGATGCGAACTGTCGGCGAGTTGGGCAGCGGCGGCTTCGATGCGTCGTCGGTCCTGATCGAGATCCGCGCCGCCGATCTTGATCTTCGCATGCGTGTAGCCGAGATCGGCGATGCGGCGCATCTCGTCCGACAGGCACGCGAGATCGTCATGCGGATAGCGGTAGCCACCGCCCGCGTACACGCGCACGCATGGCGCTGCCGTGCGTGCGAGCCGGTCGGCGAGAAAGCGATGAAGCGGCAGGTTGGCGATTTTCGCGGCGGCGTCCCAGATCGCCATGTCGAGCGTGCCGACCGCGACGCATCGTTCGCCGTGTCCGCCGGGTTTTTCGCCAGCCATCATCGCGCGCCATGCGCGGAACGGGTCGAGGTTGGTGCCGGCTTCGTCGGCGAGCGTGTCGGCCGCGGCCAGCAGGCGCGGCGCGAACCGTTCGCGAATCAGGCCGCCCTGCGCGAAACGGCCGACCGATGCGTAGCCGTAGCCCGTCACGGGGCGGCCGTCGCGCACGACGTCGGTGACGACCGCGACGACACTCGTCGTCAGGCCGCCGGAGGGAATGGCCGGGTCGGCGTAGCGAGAGACTGGGATCGGTTGCTCGCGGATGGCGGTGATGCGCATGGTCGGGTTCCGGTGGGCGTCCGGCGCATGCGGATGGTTCTCACGCGCTGTCGCTGGAACGGTGGGCGGACTGCTGCATCATAGGCGCTGGCGCGGCCGGTTGCGGGCGTTCGTTACCGGTGTCGGCGATCGCGCCGCCGCGGCTGTACGGTCGCCGAGAAGTCGGCCTGGATCACGGTGAAGATGCCGCGAACCGATATGGCGAACACGGCAGCCGTTCAACCGGTCAGAATCGTCCCGTTGCCATTTCGGTGTGGTTCCGTATCGAATCACGTGTTCTGCGGGCGTCATCTTGTTTTAAATGTGTATGGGCCCTTGCAACATGCAAGGGCCGCGATGACATAGGCCGCGAACCGGGAAGGTATCCGGACGACGACGATATGCGTGGTCGAATCTACAAACCCGCTCAGGCGAAGACGAAGTACTTGCGCACCGTCTCCACCACTTCCCAGGTTCCTTTCATGCCGGGTTCGATCACGAACACATCGCCGGCTTTCAGGTGCACCGACTCCTCGCCTTCCGGCGTGATGATGCAGTAGCCGTCGAGGAAATGGCAGAACTCCCATTTCTCGTAGTTCACCTCGAACTTGCCCGGGGTGCAGATCCAGGTGCCCATGATCTTGCTGCCGTCCTTGGAGACGTAAGCGTTGAGGTTCACGGTGTGCGGATCGCCGCCGATGCGCTTCCACTTGGTCGCGTCAAGGACCGGAGTCGGGCAGGTTTCGCGCAAAACGGTGATGAAATCGGACATGTCAGCTCCAAACGATCGGGTAAGTGATCCGTCACGTTAGTTCGGAAGCGTTACCGGGGCTTGTATGCTTCCGACACCGACTCGTCTATTTTCGACACCGACTCGCCTGCAAGCGTGCTTCCCCCCTGGCTCGGCGGAATGGCCCCAGATTTGCGGCTTCAACCAATCGAGCAAATTGCGTTGACGGACCGTTTTTGGCCGATCGTTGACGACCATTCTCGGCGACGCGCCACCGCCCCACAATCCAGCCATGCCAGTTTCGCTGCCACCGCCCCAAACCACCCGCTTGCCATCCCCACGCCAAACCCTGTACAATCCGCCGTTCTGCGGGCGTCGTATAATGGCCATTACCTCAGCTTCCCAAGCTGATGACGTGGGTTCGATTCCCATCGCCCGCTCCACTTTCCGGCTGCATCGCAGCCTGCGCAAAAGCCGCCTCGTCGAAGGCGGCTTTTTTGTACCATGTGCCGGTTCCCCGGCGCACTGCTGAGCGCAACGGGCCTTCGCCCGCAACAAAGCCTTTCTCTGTACCGATGATGCACGACGATCCGAACGAAGCCGGCCTGCCGCCGCACGACGACGCCATTCCCGACGAAGCCGCCGACGGCGCCGACGAAGTCAATCCGCTGCACCACCGCCGCATCCGCAGCTTCGTCACGCGCGCCGGCCGCGTGTCGACCGGCCAGCGCCGCGCGCTCGACGAACTCGGCCCGCGCTTCGTCGTCCCGTATGCGCCGGAGATGCCCGACTGGAACGCGGTGTTCGGCCGCAGCGCGCCGCGCATCCTCGAGATCGGCTTCGGAATGGGCGCATCGACCGCGGAAATCGCCGCGAACCGCCCCGGCGACGACTTCCTCGGCGTCGAGGTGCACGAGCCGGGAGTCGGCGCGCTGCTGAAGCTGATCGGCGAGCAGAACCTGTCGAACATCCGCATCATCCAGCACGACGCGGTCGAAGTGCTCGAGCACATGCTCGCGCCGGAAAGCCTCGACGGCGTGCATATCTTCTTCCCCGATCCGTGGCACAAGGCGCGCCACCACAAGCGCCGGCTGATCCAGCCGCCGCTCGTCGCGCATCTCGCGTCGCGCCTGAAGCCCGGTGCGTACATTCACTGTGCGACCGACTGGCAGAACTACGCGGAACAGATGCTGGAAGTGCTCGGCGCGGAGCCGACGCTCGAAAACACGGCCGCCGACTATGCGCCGCGCCCCGACTATCGCCCGGTGACGAAGTTCGAACGGCGCGGGCTGCGGCTCGGCCACGGCGTGTGGGACCTGGTGTTCCGCAAGCGCGCAGGCTGAGCCATTCCACTGAGGCGGCGCACGTCGCGCCGCCCCGGACGACAAAACGGCCCGACCGGCATCTGCCGATCGGGCCGTTTTTTATCGGAAGCGCGCCCGCCTCCGTATCTGCATCACGCCCAGTTCAGCCAGCCGCTGTACCCGACCAGCAGCACGAACAGCCCGAACGCGATCCGGTACCACGCGAACACTGTGAAATCGTGCGTCGCGACGTAGCGCAGCAGCCAGCGCACGCACACGAACGCGCTGACGAACGCGGCGACGAGCCCGAGTGCGAACAGGCCGAGCGAATCGACGGTGAACGCCTGCCAGTCCTTGACGGTTTCGTAGAGCGTCGCGCCGAAGATGATCGGAATCGCGAGGAAGAACGAGAATTCGGTGGCGACGCGCCGGTCGAGGCCGAACAGCATCCCGCCGATGATCGTCGAGCCCGACCGCGACATGCCGGGAATCAACGCGAAGCACTGCGCGATGCCGACCTTCAGCGCATCGAGCGGCGTCAGCGCATCGACCGACATCACGCGCGGCGGCTCGCCGCGCTCGCGCTGCCGCGCCTCGGCCCACAGGATGATCGCGCCGCCCACGACGAGCGCGAACGCGACGGGCACCGGCGAGAACAGCACGGCCTTGATCTTCTTCTCGAACAGGAGGCCGAGCGCGATCGCGGGAATCGTCGCGATCACGACGTTCAGCGTGAAGCGCCGCGCGTCGGGCCGGCCCGGCAGCCCGGAGACGATCGATACGATCCGTTGCCGGTACTCCCAGCAAACCGCGAGGATCGCACCGAACTGGATCACGACGTCGAAGGTTTTCGCGTGCGAATCGTTGAAATTCAGGAAGCTGCCCGCGACGATCAGGTGACCGGTGCTCGACACCGGCAGGAATTCCGTCAGCCCCTCGACGACGCCGAGGATCAATGCCTTGCAGATCAGGATCCAGTCCATCCGTGGCCCAACTCCGAAATGGTCGAAAGGAAGGGCCAGGTTGCCGCGCGGCCCGCTCGGCCGCGCGGCTTGACGTCATTTTTCGACGATCGCCACGCGTATGCCGTTTGTAAGAATCGTAATTGTACCGGGTTCGTAGTTCACTCCGGCAAATTGCAGTTGTTCGGGCTTGAACGTGTAGATCGGATAGTTGGTCAGCACTTGCGTCGCGAGCAGGCCGGCGGCCGCGCCGACCTGCTGCGCATACATCTGCGCGTCGCCGTCGAGCACGAGGCTGTCGACGGCCGGCGCCTTCAGCACGACCGAGCGGCTCGGCGCGTCGTACGCGAGCTGGCCCGACACGGTGAACTTGCCGCTGACGGGCGCGCGCAGGAACGGGCTCGCGAAATTCGCGTCGAGCTGCACGGCGACGCGGTTCTGGTCCGGCAGCAGGTTGACGGCCGGGTTCGCGAGCGACACGTCGACGACCTGCGCGACCGTCTTCTGATACGGGAACTTGCGTGCGACGGCTTTCTGCACGTCGCCGCGCGAGAACGTGTAGTGATCGGGGATGAACGGGAATGTCGACGCGCACGCGGCGAGCGACAGCGTCACGCCGATGGCGCCGACGGTTGCGGCGAGAAAACGGCGCCGGCCGGGCGCGCGAGGTGCGGTCATGCTTGAACAATCTCCTGTATCCGGCGCAGCGGCGATCGGGCTGTCGGCGCTGCGCCCATGCCGGGCAATCGACCGGAGTTAGTGCTTCAACCCGCGCCGCGGGTTCCATGCGTCGTATTCGCGTCGAACGCGGCCGGCAATCCGCTACCGCCCCATGCCGCCACGCGGCGACGGCTGCGTCGCGACCTCGAGGCGCGTAAGCCACGCGAGCGCGTCGTCGCGCGATGCGCCGCACATGTCGGCGGACGGCTGCAGCCCCGAGCAGCACGCGGGACGCTCGGGCCGGCCGAAGATCCGGCAGCGCAGGTCGTCGCCGAGCTGCACGCAGCGCACGCCGGCCGGCTTGCCGTCGGGCATGCCCGGAATCGGGCTGGAAATCGACGGCGCGATGCAGCACGCGCCGCAGCCCTCGCGGCACGCGTGCGGCGGCAGGACATCGGCGGGTGCCGGGCGGACAGGCATTTCGACGGACACTCGGCTCTCTCGAACGAACAACAAAAAAACGGTGCGGCAACCGGACGCGGCGTCCGGCAGCCCACCCCGCATTGTGCCATCGCCGGCTGCGACGTTATTACGCAATGCAGCCGAATCGCGCGTTTATATACTCGAAAGCATCTAAAAAGCGCGAGACCATCATGAGCTCCGGTTCTGCCGACATAATGTTCCGTCCCGATTTGCTCACGAAATATGGCGCGAACGGGCCGCGCTATACGTCGTACCCCACCGCGCTGCAGTTCCGCGACGATTTCGACCCGGCCGACTACGTGCGCGCGGCCGGCGACCCCGGCGCGTCGTCGAGCGAGCTGTCGCTGTATTTCCACATCCCGTTCTGCAACACCGCGTGCTTCTACTGCGGCTGCAACAAGATCGCGACCAACAACCGCCGCCGCGCGCGCCCGTATCTCGACCAGCTCAAGCGCGAGATGGCGCTGCAGGCCGCGCTGTTCGATCCGGCCCGCCCGGTCACGCAACTGCACTGGGGCGGCGGCACGCCGACCTTTCTTTCCGACGACGAAACGGCCGAGCTGATGGCGGCCACCCGCGAGCACTTCGCGCTCGCGCCGGACGCCGACGCCGAGTTCTCGATCGAGATCGACCCGCGCACGGTCACGCCCGCGACGCTCGTGCACCTGCGCACGATCGGCTTCAACCGGCTGAGCCTCGGCGTGCAGGATTTCGATCCGGTCGTGCAGCAGGCGATCAACCGCATCCAGCCGCTCGCGATGACGGCCGACCTGCTCGCCGCCGCGCGCGCGACGGGCTTCCATTCGGTCAGCGTCGACCTGATCTACGGGCTGCCGCACCAGACGGTCGCCGTGTTCGCGCGCACGCTCGAGACGATCATCGAACTCGCGCCCGACCGGCTGTCGGTGTTCGGCTACGCGCACATGCCGCACCTGTTCAAGATGCAGCGGCAGATCGACGATGCGACGCTGCCGCCGCCCGAAACGCGCATCGCGCTGCTCGGCCTCGCGATCGACATGCTGACGTCGGCCGGCTACGTGTACATCGGGATGGACCACTTCGCGCGGCCGTCCGACGAGCTCGTGCGAGCACAACAGAACGGCACGCTGCAGCGCAATTTCCAGGGCTACAGCACGCGCGCGGATACCGACCTCGTCGGTTTCGGCGTGTCGTCGATCGGCAAGGTCGGCGACGTGTACGCGCAGAACGCGAAGGATCTGCCCGCGTACGGCGCCGCGCTCGACGCGGGCCGGCTGCCGATCGTGCGCGGCGTGCGGCTCACGCCCGACGACCGGCTGCGCCGCGACGTGATCACGCAACTGATGTGCAACCTCGAACTGCCGTTTTCGCATGTCGAGGCCGCGCACGGCATCCGCTTCGCCGATCATTTCGCGCGCGAGCTCGACGCACTGCGCCCGTTCGAGCGCGACGGGCTGCTGACGATCGCGCGCGAGCGCCTGACGATCCATCCGGCCGGCCGGATGGTCGTGCGCAACATCGCGATGGCGTTCGACGCGTATCTCGGCCAGACGTCTCGACAGCGCTACTCGCGCACGGTCTAGCGCCGGCGCCAAACCGGCGGCCGCACGCGGGCGTGCCGCCGGTTTGCTACAGTGTGAGGCTTCCGCTCCGCCAGAACCCGCACGATGCGCACCACCAAAGCGACCCACGCGGTCGAACGCCTGAAGACCCGCTCCGGCAACCCGCAATTCGCGGCCGTCGCGATGGCGGGCGGCCTGTTCTATCTCGTCGACCGCTCCGGCGGCACCGCCGAGAAGCGCTGCGAGCCGCTGCCGCTCGACGCGTTCGTCAAGTTCGTCGACGAATTCGGCCCCAAAAAGCCGCGCAAGGCGAGCAAGCTCGACCTCGCTTTCGAGGCGCAGATCAAGAAGAGCAAAGGGTAAAGGTCCGTTGCAGGCTGCCTGAAGGCTTGACCGCCGCCCTGTTTGGTACAATCGCGTAGTTTATCTACCCCCGCTGATGGCCGACCAGGCTGCATGACCACACCATGAATATCGAAAACGCTCGTTTCAACATGATCGAACAGCAGATCCGGCCGTGGGACGTGCTGGATCTGGACGTCCTGGGCCTGCTGTCGATCGTCAAGCGTGAAAACTACGTTCAGCCCGAATACCGCGATCTCGCGTTCGCCGATCTCGAACTGCCGCTGCCCGGCGGCCGCAGCAAGATGCTGTTCCCGCGCGTCGAAGCGCGTGTGCTGCAGGAGCTGACGGTCAAGAAGCACGAAAACGTGCTGCTGATCGGCGCGGGCTCGGGCTACCTGGCCGCGCTGTTCGCGCATCGCGCGCAGCAGGTGACGGCCGTCGAGATCGATCCGGCGATCGCGAAGTTCGCGGAAGACAACCTTCGCAACGACGGCGTGACCAACGCGGAAGTCGTGCTCGGCGACGGTTCGCGCGGCTGGGCCGGCAAGGCGCCGTACGACGTGATCTGCGTCGCGGGCGGCCTGCCTGTCGTGCCGCAGGAAATGCTCGAACAGCTGAAGGTCGGCGGCCGCCTGTCGGCATTCGTCGGCGGCCGTCCGGTGATGAAGGCGCAGATCATCACGCGCATCGACGACACGCAATACCGCGTCGCCGACGTGTTCGAAACCTACATCGACCACCTCGTCAACGCGATCGAGCCGTCGCGCTTCAAGTTCTGAGCGGCGGAGCCTCCATGCAGATCCTGACGCCCGCAATGCTCGCGGAATGGCTCGGCGATACGGCGCGCCCCGCGCCGGTCGTGCTCGACGTGCGCGAGCCGTGGGAAATCGCGACCGCGCAGATCGCCGGCAGCATATCGATCCCGATGCAGCAGATTCCCGCGCGCAGCGAAGAGCTCGACGACGAAACGGAAATCGTCTGCGTGTGCCATCACGGAATGCGCAGCGCGCAGGTCGCGATGTTCCTCGAATCGCGCGGCTTCACGAAGCTGTACAACCTGCAAGGCGGGATCGACGCGTGGTCGCGCGACGTCGATCCGTCCGTGCCGCGTTACTGATCTCTCCGGCGGCGCATCGCGCGCCGCCATACGGTGACCGGCACCGCGCCGGCCACACGATCCGCCGAACGGGCGCGCATGGCGCGCCCGTTTCGCTTTCCCCGCCCTACCCCGTTTCCCTCTGCGCATCGGCGACGATCGCGAACAGCCCGGCAATCTGCGCGTCGCCGATGACGAGCGGCGGCGAGAACGCGGGGATGTCGCCCGTATCGTCCGTATGGCGCTCCATCGCGCCGTTCCGGTAGCGCGTGCAGGCACCGGAACGGTGAAGCGCGTCCGTGCACCATTTGCGCCCGCGAACCTGCACCGCAACGGCCCATTGATGCCGCACGAAGCGTCACGCGCACCGCGCGTTCGCCCGCACCGGCACGTCCGGCGTGCATGCATGCGGACTGGCACATGCCTTGCGTTACCTGATGGCCGGCGCCGCCACGGCGCACGCACATCCAACACGTCAAGGGGAACCCGATGAAACGTCGCAGTCTGTTGAAGTTCGGTTCGATGGCCGGCGCGCTCGCGCTGGCGGGCAAGAGCCCGTTCGCGCACGCGGCCGATGCGGGCACCGGCCCGATCAAGGTCGGCATCCTGCACTCGCTGTCGGGCACGATGGCGATCTCGGAGACGTCGCTGAAGGACACCGCGCTGATGACGATCGCCGACATCAACAAGAGCGGCGGCGTGATGGGCCGCAAGCTCGAGCCCGTGGTGGTCGATCCCGCGTCGAACTGGCCGCTGTTCGCCGAGAAGGCGCGGCAGTTGCTCACGCAGGACAAGGTCGCTTGCGTGTTCGGCTGCTGGACGTCGGTGTCGCGCAAGTCCGTGCTGCCGGTGTTCGAGGAACTGAACGGGCTGCTCTACTACCCGGTGCAGTACGAAGGCGAGGAAATGTCGCGCAACGTGTTCTACACGGGCGCCGCGCCGAACCAGCAGGCAATTCCGGCCGTCGAGTACCTGATGAGCGCGGAAGGCGGCGGCGCGAAACGCTTCTTCTTGCTCGGCACCGACTATGTGTATCCGCGCACGACCAACAAGATCCTGCGCGCGTTCCTGAAATCGAAGGGCGTGAAGGACGCCGATATTCAGGAGGTCTACACGCCGTTCGGCCACAGCGATTACCAGACCATCGTCGCGAACATCAAGACCTTCTCGCAGGGCGGCAAGACGACCGTGATCTCGACGATCAACGGCGACTCGAACGTGCCGTTCTACAAGGAGCTCGGCAACCAGGGCATCAAGGCGACCGACGTGCCGGTCGTCGCGTTCTCGGTCGGCGAGGAGGAACTGCGCGGGATCGACACGAAGCCGCTCGTCGGCCATCTCGCCGCGTGGAACTACTTCATGTCGGTGAAGAACCCGACCAACACGAAGTTCAAGGACCAGTTCGCCGCATGGGTGAAGGCGAACAACCTGCCGGGCGGCACGAAGCGCGTGACCAACGACCCGATGGAAGCGACCTACGTGGGCATCCATATGTGGAAGCAGGCCGTCGAAAAGGCGAAGAGCACCGACGTCGACAAGGTGCGCGTCGCGATGATCGGCCAGACCGTCGCCGCACCATCGGGCTTCACGCTCGCGATGGACGGCAACCATCATCTGCACAAGCCGGTGATGATCGGCGAAATCCGCGGCGACGGGCAATTCAACGTCGTGTGGAAGACGAAGACCGCGGTGCGCGCGCAGCCGTGGAGCCCGTTCATCGCAGGCAACCAGGGCAAGCCGGATATCGTCTCGTCGATCCCCGCGTTCCTGCGCCGGCAGCGCGCGGCGCTGGCCTGACGCGGTGCGGCGCGTCGCGCACCGGCGTGACGTGCCGCTCGCATGCAGGTGCGGATGCGCCGGCCGCGCTTGCGGCGACGAACCGCACGCGCCGGCGCATCGCCGCATGAATCCGCTTCCCCACGCCCGACAGGATTTCCCGATGCCTATTCGCTTTCGCCGAGCCGCCGTCGCGATCGTCGCATGCGCCGCCCTCGCGGGCGCGCTGCCGCGCGCCGCGTTCGCGCTGACGGCCGCCGATACCGCCGCGCTCGCCGGCGACGACTTCGACGCGAAGACGGCCGCGATCGACCGGCTCGCCGCCGATGCCGATCCGCGCGCCGTTGCCGTGCTCAACGCGCTGTCGACCGGCGACGCGCTCGCGACCGGCGACGGCCGCCTGCTGATCCAGGCCGGCGACACGGCGCACGACGCGCTCACGCAGGCCGCGACGCCGGCCGGCGACGCGCAGCCCGTGATGCTGAACAACCTGCTGCGCACGAAGATCGCGGGCGCGCTGTCGGGTCTCGCGCTCGCATCGCCCGACGTCGCCGCGCGACGCGACGCGATCGATGCGCTGCTGAAGTCGCCGGACCCGGCACTCAAGCCGATGATCGACCGCGCCCGTGCGAAGGAAACCGATCCCGCGCTGAAGCGCCGCCTCGATGCACTGTGGGCGATCGCCGCGCTGCACGATGCCGATCCGGCGAAACGCCTCGAAGCCGTGCAGGTGGTGGCCGCGCGCCGCGACCTCGACATGATCGAACAACTGCGCCCGCTCGTCGCGAAGAATGCGGACGGCAGCTACGCGGAGCCCGACGCGCGCGTGCGCGATGCCGCACAGCAGGGGCTCGACGCATTGCACTCGCTGCAGCGCCGCGGCGAGATCGTCGGCACGCTGTTCGCGGGCCTGTCGCTCGGCAGCGTGCTGCTGCTCGCCGCGCTCGGTCTCGCGATCACGTACGGGCTGATCGGCGTGATCAACATGGCGCACGGCGAATTCCTGATGATCGGTGCGTACGCAACCTATGTCGTGCAGACACTGATCCAGCGCTACGCACCCGGTGCTTTCGACTGGTATCCGCTCATCGCCGTGCCCGCGTCGTTCGCGACGGCCGCGCTCGTCGGCATCGTGCTCGAACGGCTCGTGCTGCGCCATCTGTACGGCCGCCCGCTCGAAACATTGCTCGCGACCTTCGGCGTGAGCCTGATCCTGATCCAGGCGACGCGCATGCTGTTCGGCGCGCAGAACGTGCAGGTCGTGAACCCGTCGTGGATGAGCGGCGGCGTGACCGTGATGCAGAACCTGATCCTGCCGTACAACCGGCTCGCGATCCTCGCGTTCGCGCTCGCGGTGGTATTCGTCGCGTGGGCCGTGCTGACGAAGACGCGGCTCGGCCTGTTCGTGCGCGCGGTCACGCAGAACCGCCGGATGGCCGCATGCGTCGGCGTGAAGACCGCGCGCGTCGATGCGTATGCGTTCGCGTTCGGCGCGGGCATCGCCGGCCTCGGCGGCTGCGCGCTGTCGCAGATCGGCAACGTGGGCCCCGATCTCGGCCAGAACTACATCATCGATTCGTTCATGGCGGTCGTGCTCGGCGGCGTCGGGCAGATCGCCGGCACCGTGCTCGGCGGCTTCGGGCTCGGCCTCGCGAGCAAGGCGATCGAGCCGTTCTGGGGCGCCGTGCTCGCGAAGATCGCGGTGCTCGTGATGATCGTGCTGTTCATCCAGAAACGTCCTCAGGGCATGTTCGCCCCGAAGGGCCGCAGCGCGGAGGCGTGACGTGACCTTCATAACCGATTCGATGTCGAACCCGGTCGCCGGCGCACCGAAGCCCGCTGCCGCCGCACGTACAGCAGACGGCTTCGCGCTCGGCCTGCCGCCGCGCCCTGCGCTGCTGTCGCGCCGCGCATGGCTCGCGCTCGTCGCGCTGTGCATCGCGATCGGCATCGGCGTGCCGCTCGCCGCGCTCGTCGCGCCCGAAGCGAGCGCGTTCCATCTGTCCGCTTACGCGATGACACTCGCCGGCAAGCTGATGTGCTACGCGATCGCCGCGCTCGCGCTCGATCTCGTATGGGGCTACTGCGGGATTCTTAGCCTCGGCCACGGGCTGTTCTTCGCGCTCGGCGGCTATGCGATCGGCATGTACCTGATGCGCGAGATCGGCCGCGACGGCAAGTACGGCAGCGACCTGCCCGACTTCATGGTGTTCCTCGACTGGCACCAGTTGCCGTGGTACTGGAGCGGCACGCAGCATCTCGCGTGGGCGCTCGCGCTCGTCGTGCTCGTGCCGGCCGTGCTCGCGTGGGTGTTCGGCTTCTTCACGTTCCGTTCGCGCGTGAAAGGCGTGTACCTGTCGATCATCACGCAGGCGCTGACGTTCGCCGCGATGCTGCTGTTCTATCGCAACGAGACGGGCTTCGGCGGCAACAACGGCTTCACCGACTTCAAGCGCATCGCGGGTTTCGCGATCACGTCGCCCGGCACGCGCACGGTGCTGTTGCTGCTGACGTTCGCGACGCTGGTGCTCGCGTTCATCGCCGCGCGCGCGATCGTCACGAGCAAGCTCGGGCGCGTCGTCACCGCGGTGCGCGACGGCGAGACGCGGCTGATGTTCCTCGGCTACAGCCCGCTCGCGTACAAGCTGTTCGTGTGGACCGTGTCGGCCGTGCTGTGCGGCATCGCAGGCGCGCTGTACGTGCCGCAGGTCGGCATCATCAATCCCGGCGAGATGTCGCCCGGCAACTCGATCGAAATGGCGATCTGGGTTGCGGTGGGCGGGCGCGGCACGCTGATCGGGCCGATCGTCGGCGCGTTCGCGGTGAACGGCGCGAAGAGCCTGTTTACCGCGTACTTCGCCGAATACTGGCTGTTCTTCCTCGGCCTGATCTTCGTGCTCGTGCCGCTGCTGCTGCCGCGCGGGATCATGGGCCTCGTCGAAACCGTGCTCGCGAAAGGAAAACGTGCATGAACGGAACGGCCCTCTACCAATTCACGCCACCGCCCGAGGACGAACTGCTGGCGGTCAGCGGCACCGCTTCGATGGGTCGCGTCGTGCCGCCCGGCATCGACACGTCGCACGGCACGATCCTCTACCTCGAGGATATCGAGGTGAGCTTCGACGGCTTCCGCGCGCTGAAGAAGCTGTCGCTCGCGATCGACGCGGGCGAGCTGCGCTGCGTGATCGGCCCGAACGGCGCCGGCAAGACGACGATGATGGACGTGATCACCGGCAAGACTCGTCCCGATGCCGGCAACGTGTTTCTCGGCCAGACGCTCGACCTCGCGCGGATGAGCGAGCCCGAGATCGCGCGCGCCGGCATCGGCCGCAAGTTCCAGAAGCCGACCGTGTTCGAGCAGCATCCGGTGTGGGAAAACCTCGAGCTCGCGATGCAGACCGACAAGGGCTGGCTCGCATCGCTGCGCGCGCGGCTCGACCGTACGGCGCAGGCGAAGATCGAGGAGACGCTCGCGCTGATCGGCCTCGAAAGCCACGCGTATCGAGCAGCCGGCGAACTGTCGCACGGGCAGAAGCAACGGCTCGAGATCGGCATGCTGCTGATGCAGCGCCCCGCGCTGCTGCTGCTCGACGAGCCGGCGGCCGGGATGACCGACCACGAGACGATGGAACTCGCCGAGCTGCTGAACACGCTGCGCGGCACCTGCTCGATGATGGTCGTCGAGCACGACATGGCATTCGTCGCGGCGCTCGCGGGCGACACGGGCCGCGTGACGGTGATGGCCGAAGGCGCGGTGCTCGCGCAAGGCACGCTCGACCAGGTCAAGCGCGACGACGCGGTGATCGAGTCTTATCTCGGACGTTGAAACGATGCTGAAGATCGAAGCACTGAACCAGTACTACGGCGGCAGCCATATCCTGCGCAACGTGAACCTCGCCGCCGACGACGGCAAGCTCACCGTGCTGCTCGGCCGCAACGGCGTCGGCAAGAGCACGCTGCTGCGCTGCCTGATGGGCGTGGTCGCCGCGAAAAGCGGCACCGTGTCGTGGCGCGGCACGGCGCTCGGCGCGCTGCCGCCGTATGCGCGCGTCGCGGCCGGGCTCGCATACGTGCCGCAGGGCCGCGACATCTTTCCGCGGCTGACCGTCGAGGAAAACCTGCTCGTCGGCGCGGCGAGCCGCAAGGCGCCGTCGAAAGTGCCCGACCGCATCTACGACCTGTTCCCGGTGCTGAAGGACATGCGCGCGCGGCGCGGCGGCGACCTGTCGGGCGGCCAGCAGCAGCAGCTCGCGATCGGCCGCGCGCTGATGAGCGAGCCGCAACTGCTGATCCTCGACGAGCCGACCGAAGGCATCCAGCCGTCGATCATCCAGGACATCGGCCGCACGCTGCGCCAGCTCGTCGACGAATCGAACATGACGGTGCTGCTCGTCGAACAGTATTACGATTTCGCGCGCTCGATCGCGGACCGCTACTGGGTGATGAGCCGCGGCGAGATCGTCGCGGGCGGCGACGCGCGCGACATGGAAACGAACGGCGTGCGCGAGCTGATCGCGGTGTGACGCGCGGCACGGCAGCGGGCACGGCCGGCCGGTTCGCGGTGCAACCGCACGCGGCGCTTTCAACGAACGCGGCATCTGGATTATTGTTCCGGTAGCATCCACGTCCTTCGCGCCCGTTTCTCTCGTTTCCCGCTCGCTGCCGATGTCCGCCCCCGATTCCCACGCCCCGCTGTCCCGCCCCGCCGTCGCCAAGTCGTGGCGCGGCCGCCTCGAACTCGGCTTCGAGCGGCACGGCGCGCGCACGACGCTCGCGCACCGGCTGCACGACGGCCCGCTGCGCGTGCAGCGGCCGCTGTATCCGGAAGGCGACGCGATCTGCCACGCGGTGCTCGTCCACCCGCCGGGCGGCGTCGCAGGCGGCGACCGGCTCGACATCGACATCGCTCTCGGCGACGGCACGCACGCGGTGCTGACAACGCCCGGCGCGACCAAGTGGTACAAGTCGAACGGCCTCGACGCGACGCAGCACATCGGCATCGCGGTCGGCGAGAACGCGAAGCTCGACTGGCTGCCGCAGAACAACCTGTTCTTCGACTCAGCGCACGCAGCGCTCGACTTCACCGTGACGCTCGGCGCGGGCGCGAGCGCGATCGGCTGGGATGCGACGCAGCTCGGCCGGCAGGCGGCCGGCGAAACCTGGTCGGCGGGCCGCATCGCGTCGACCGCCGCGCTCGTCGGTGCCGACGGCCGGCCGCTGTGGACCGAGCGCGCGCTGCTCGACGCGCACGATCCGCTGCGCGGCGCGCTACAGGGCCTCGCAGGTTTTCCCGCCTACGGCACGCTGTGGGCCGCCGGCGCCGCGTGCGACGCCGCACTGGCCGAATCGCTCGCCGCGCGGATGCCGTTCGACGATACGCTGCGCGCGGGCGCAACCTGCGTAACGCCCGGCGTCGTGCTCATGCGCGCGCTGTCGACGTCGATGGAAGCGCTGCAGCGCCACTTCACCGATTGCTGGCTGCAGTTGCGGCCGATCGTGCACGGCGTCGACGCACGGCCGCTGCGCCTCTGGCAAACCTGAGCGTGCTCGCGCCACGCACCGTTTCGGCGCATTCCCGCATCAGGCGCTGCACGTTACCCATGCACCGCGCACCACGAACGCGCATCGCGCTGCGTTCCATGCACATGGCACGCGCCTTGCTGCTTACATAACCGATACACGGCGCGCGCAAAATAGCGCGGTGCTACGATGACCCGCACGTCCGCCCGGTTGCGCGCGCACCGATAAAAATTACGTTTTCCTGAACGTTTGCCTTCATGAAACTGACTCCCCGAGAAAAGGACAAGCTGCTGATCTTCACGGCGGCGCTGCTGGCCGAACGCCGTCGCGCGCGCGGCCTGAAGCTCAACTATCCGGAGGCGGTCGCCTTCATCACCGCCGCGCTGATGGAAGCCGCGCGCGACGGCAAGACGGTTGCCGAGGTGATGCACTACGGCACGACGCTGCTCACGCGCGACGACGTGATGGATGGCGTGCCCGAAATGATTCCCGACATCCAGGTCGAGGCGACCTTCCCCGACGGCACGAAGCTCGTGACCGTCCATCACCCGATTCCGTGAGGCAACGCATGATCCCCGGCGAAATCCTCACCGACGACGGCGAGCACGAACTGAACGCGGGCCGCGAAACGCTGACGCTCGTCGTCGCGAACACCGGCGACCGCCCGGTGCAGGTCGGCTCGCACTATCACTTCTTCGAAGTCAACGACGCACTGTCGTTCGACCGCGCGGCCGCGCGCGGCTTCCGGCTCAACATCGCGGCCGGCACGGCCGTGCGCTTCGAGCCGGGCCAGACGCGCACCGTCGAGCTCGTCGCGCTCGCGGGCGATCGG
Source organism: Burkholderia sp. DN3021 (assembly GCF_049805555.1). Taxonomy (NCBI): domain Bacteria; kingdom Pseudomonadati; phylum Pseudomonadota; class Betaproteobacteria; order Burkholderiales; family Burkholderiaceae; genus Burkholderia; species Burkholderia sp. DN3021. The sequence goes on from NZ_JBNCAB010000019.1 coordinate 86,158, forward strand.
GCCGTCTACGGTTTTCAGGGCAAGGTGATGGGGCCGCTCTGAGCGACGCCTCACGCCCGTCTCTTCAGGAACAGCACGACATGACACTACGCTTGAGCCGCCGCGCGTACGCGGAAATGTTCGGGCCGACGACGGGCGACCGCGTCCGGCTCGCCGATACCGAACTGCTGATCGAGATCGAACGCGACTTCACGACCTACGGCGAGGAAGTGAAATTCGGCGGCGGGAAAGTGATCCGCGACGGGATGGGCCAGTCGCAGCGCGTGGCCGCCGACGTGCCCGACACGGTCATCACGAACGCGGTGATCCTCGATCACTGGGGCATCGTGAAGGCCGACATCGCGATCAAGCACGGCCGCATCGCCGCGATCGGCAAGGCCGGCAATCCGGACATCCAGCCGGGCGTGACGATCGCCATTGGCGCGGCGACCGAAGTGATCGCCGGCGAAGGGCTGATCGTGACCGCGGGCGGCATCGACACGCACATCCACTTCATCAGCCCGCAACAGATCGACGAGGCGCTCGCATCGGGCGTCACGACGATGCTCGGCGGCGGCACGGGGCCGGCCACCGGCACCAACGCGACGACCTGCACGCCGGGCCCGTGGCACATGGAGCGGATGCTGCAGGCCGCCGACGGCTGGCCGATCAACCTCGGCTTTCTCGGCAAGGGCAACGCGAGCCTGCCGCAGCCGCTCGTCGAGCAGATCGCGGCCGGCGCGATCGGGCTGAAGCTGCACGAGGACTGGGGCACGACGCCCGCCGCGATCGACAACTGCCTGTCGGTTGCGGACGACACCGACACGCAGGTCGCGATCCACACCGACACGCTGAACGAAGCCGGTTTCGTCGAATCGACGGTCGCCGCGTTCAAGGGCCGCACGATCCACACGTACCACACCGAAGGCGCGGGCGGCGGCCATGCGCCGGACATCCTGAAGGTGTGCGGCGAGGCGAACGTGCTGCCGTCGTCGACCAACCCGACGCGCCCGTACACGATCAACACGCTCGACGAGCATCTCGACATGCTGATGGTGTGCCATCACCTCGATCCGTCGATCGCCGAGGATCTCGCGTTCGCCGAATCGCGCATTCGCCGCGAGACGATCGCGGCCGAGGACATCCTGCACGATCTCGGCGCACTGTCGATGCTGTCATCCGATTCGCAGGCGATGGGCCGCGTCGGCGAAGTGATCATCCGCACCTGGCAGACCGCGCACAAGATGAAGGTGCAGCGCGGCGCGCTGCCCGAAGACGGCGCGCGCAACGACAACTTCCGCGCGAAGCGCTATGTCGCGAAGTACACGATCAACCCGGCGATCACGCACGGGATCGCGCACGAAGTCGGTTCGATCGAGCCCGGCAAGTGGGCCGACCTCGTGCTGTGGGAACCCGCGTTCTTCGGGATCAAGCCGTCGATGATCTTGAAGGGCGGGATGATCGCGGTCGCGCAGATGGGCGACCCGAACGCGTCGATCCCGACGCCGCAGCCCGTCCACTATCGCGAGATGTTCGCGACGCGCGGCGGTGCGCTCGCGCGCACGTCGCTGACCTTCGTGTCGCAGATGGCGGCCGATGCGGGCATCGCGGAACGCTACGGCCTCGCGAAGCGGATCGTGCCGGTGCGCAACTGCCGCAACGTGACGAAGGCCGACATGATCCACAACGCATGGCGCCCGTCGATCAGCGTCGATCCCGAAACCTACGACGTGATCGCCGACGGCCAGTTGCTCACCTGCGAGCCGGCGACGGTGCTGCCGATGGCGCAGCGCTATTTCCTGTTCTGATTTCCGGTTTTCGTTTTATGCGCACCCTCGACAAACGCATTGCCCCGAACGTGAAACTCGCCGCGTCGCTCGTCGCGCGCGCGCCGACGCTCACGCTCGCGTATGACGCCCGCTGCAAGAGCCGCCTCGCGGCGACGCTCGACACCGGCGAGGACGTCGCGGTGCTGCTGCCGCGCGGCACCGTGCTGCGCGACGGCGACGTGCTCGTCGCCGACGACGGCGCGCTCGTGCGCGTCGCCGCGGCGCCCGAAGCCGTGCTGCTCGTGCGCGCGGCCGATCCGCTCACGCTGATGCGCGCCGCGTACCACCTCGGCAACCGTCACACGCCGGTCGAGATCGGCGACGGCTACCTGAAGCTCGAAGCCGATCCGGTGCTCGCGGACATGCTGCGCCGGCTCGGCACGCAGGTCGAAGCAGCGAACGCGCCGTTCCAGCCGGAAGCCGGTGCATACGGCGGCGGCCACAAGCACGGGCACGACGCGACGTTCGCCGAGGACTACGCGCTCGCGCAACAGGTGTTCGGCGAACACCACGGACACTCGCATTCGCATTCGCACGATCACGATCACGATCACGATCACGATCATCAACATGGTCCCGGATGCACGCACGGCCACGGCCATGATCACCACTGAACTCGTCGCGCTGCTGCACCTCGCGTCGCCGGCGCTGCCGATCGGCGCGTACAGCTATTCGCAGGGCCTCGAAGCCGCGCTCGACGCAAACGTGATCCACGACGCCGATTCCGCGCGCGACTGGATCGCGAGCGGCCTGACCGACGTGCTCGCGCACGGTGAGCTGCCGTTCCTCGCACACCAGCTCGCGCGCTGGCATGCGCATGACGTACACGCGCTCGCCGCCGAAAATGCATGGTTCGTCGCGAGCCGCGAATCGGCGGAACTGCGCCGCGAGACCGAACAGATGGGCTGGTCGCTCGCGCAGCTCTGCGCATCGCTCGAATGGGGCGATGCCGCGCGCCGCGCGACGCTCGCGTCGATGTCGCCTATCGCGCTGCCGACCGCATTCGCATACGCGGCCGCCGCGCACGATGCCGGCGCCGACGCGACGCTCGCCGCATACGCATTCGGCTGGGTCGAGAACCAGACGTCCGCCGCGCTGAAGGCCGTGCCGCTCGGCCAGCTCGCCGGGCAACGCATCATCGTCGCGCTGCGCGGCGCGATCGACGCGGCCGTGCGCCGCGCGCTCGCGACGCCGCCCGACGCCGTCAACACGTTCGCGCCGCAGCTCGGCATCCTGTCCGCGCGGCACGAAACCCAGTACTCGCGGTTGTTCCGCTCCTGAACACGACGCTACCCGCCATGAACGCACCTGCTCCCTCCTCCGCCCGCCGCACGAAGAAACTGCCGCCGCTGCGCGTCGGCATCGGCGGCCCCGTCGGCTCCGGCAAGACCACGCTGCTCGAAATGCTGTGCAAGGCGATGCGCGACCGCTACGACCTCGTCGCGATCACCAACGACATCTATACGAAGGAAGACCAGCGGCTGCTGACGGTTGCGGGCGCGCTGCCCGAGGAACGCATCATGGGCGTCGAGACGGGCGGCTGCCCGCACACGGCGATCCGCGAGGATGCGTCGATCAACCTCGAAGCCGTCGACCGGATGCTGTCGCGCTTTCCCGACGCCGACATCGTGTTCATCGAATCGGGCGGCGACAATCTCGCGGCGACGTTCAGCCCCGAGCTGTCGGACCTGACGATCTACGTGATCGACGTCGCGGGCGGCGAGAAGATTCCGCGCAAGGGCGGCCCCGGCATCACGAAGTCCGACCTGCTCGTGATCAACAAGACCGATCTCGCACCGCTGGTCGGCGCGAACCTCGACGTGATGGCGTCCGACACGAAGAAGATGCGCGGCGAGCGGCCTTACGTGATGACGAACCTGAAGGCGCTCGACGGCGTAGCGGACGTGATCGCGTTCATCGAGAAGAAGGGCTTGCTGACGGTCTGAACAGCGCGGCGGCGGCACACGACGCCCGCCACGCGTGCCCGGGGCGGCATCGCGCCGCCCTCGCCTATTCGTCGGAAGCGTCCTGCTGCTCACGCTCGCCGCGTTCGGCGGGCGGCAGCAGTGCCGCGAGCAGGTCGACCGTGCGCGCGGTCGCGCCGCGGTGACGCGCCGCGAAGGCGGCGCCGGCCGCGCCCATCGCGATGCGCCGCGCCTTGTCGGCGAACAGCGCGTCGAGCACGTGCGCGAGATCGAGCGGATCCTCGACCTGCATCGCCGCGCCGGCCGCGACCGCATCGGCGGTCGCCTGCGTGAAGTTGAACACGTGCGGGCCGATCAGCACCGGCACGCCGACCGCGCACGCCTCGATCAGGTTCTGTCCGCCGAGCGGCAGCAGGCTGCCGCCGATGAACGCAACGTCCGCGGCCGCGTAATACGCGCCGAGTTCGCCCATCGAATCGCCGAGCAGCACCGTCACGTCGCCCGGCAGCGGTTCGGCAGCCGGGTGGCCGGCCGCGAGCGCGGCCGTGTCGGCGGCCCATGCCGAGCGTCGCACGCACTTGAGCCCGCTGCGCCCGACGAGCGCCTCGACCTCGGCGAAACGCTGCGGGTGGCGCGGCACGAGCACCAGCAGCGCGCCGGGCGTGCGCATCGCGGCGAACGCCTGCAGCACCAGCGCCTCCTCGTTCTCGCGCGTGCTGGCGGCGACCCACACGGGCCGCGCGCCGATCGCGTCGCGCCACGCATGGCCGCGCGCCGCGAGTTCCGGCGGCGTCGCCATGTCGAACTTCAGGTTGCCGAGCACGGTCACGTTGCGTGCGCCGAGCGACGTCAGCCGCTCCGCATCGGCCGGGCTCTGCGCGAGCACGCGCGAGAAGCCGCCGAACACGTCGCGCGTCGCCGCGCCGAACTTCGCCGCACGCCGGAACGAACGCGCCGACATCCGCGCATTGGTCAGTACGAGCGGCACGTCCGCGCGGCGGCACTCGTCGATCAGCGTCGGCCACACCTCGGTTTCCATCACGAGGCCGAGCGTCGGCCGCCATGCGTGCAGGAAGCGCCGCACCAGGCCCGGCATGTCGTACGGCAGGTAGCAGCGCAGCACGCGATCGCCGAAGATCTGTTCGCCGGTCGCGCGGCCGCTCGGCGTCATGTGCGTGAGCAGGATCCGCGCATCGGGGCGCGCATGCATCAGCGCATCGATCAGCGGCTGCGCGGCGCGCGTTTCGCCGACCGATACCGCATGCACCCAGATCAGCGGCGCACGGTCGTCGCGCGAGCGGCCCGCCACGCGGCCGAAACGTTCGCCGATGTGCTCGCGATAGCCGCGCTCCTTGCGCGAGCGCACATAAAGCCGGATGACCGCAGCGGGTGCGACGAGCCACCACAGCGCGCGATAGATCGCCCTCAGCATGCGGCGGCCCCCGTATTGCTCCGAAGCAGGTGCGCGCTCAAACCAGCGCCCTGCCCGTCAGGCGCTCGAGAATGCCGAGCGGCGCGCATTCGCGGCGGACCATCGCGTCGACCGGCAGGAAGAACGTCTGCTCGAGCATGAACTGGCCGGACATCACAGCGTGCGAAGTCTGATCCGAGAAACATATCCACACGCTGCCCGGCGGGAACGGCATCGTCTGCTGCGGGCTCGTCTTCTGGTAGTCGAGATCGGCCTTCATGCTGTCGTGCAGGTTCAGCATCAGGTGGTCGTACGCGCTGCGCGGCGACTTCGTCACGTGCAGCAGGTTCAGCAGCCACGCGGAACCGGGGAACTGCGGCCTGATGCGCGGCAGGAAACGCTTCGCGACGTCCTCGAACGGCTCGCCCACGCGCCACACGCGCGGTGCGCCGGCCGGGTTCACGTTCGTGAACACGCGCAGGATGCGCTCGCCGTAGTTCGGCCGCGACGGGAACGCGTCGACGTGCAGCCGGCTGTCGTCCTTGCGCCACGACGTCTGGCGCGTCTCGACCCGCATCAGCCGCAGGCTCGTCGGCGCGACGCGCAGCTTGCCGCGGTATTCGGGGAACAGGCCGTCGACGAGCGTGCCGGCCTGCTGCTGGAAGCGCGCGACGAGCGCGCGCACGGCCGACTGCGTGACGCTGTCGCCGAGCACGCCGGCGAGCGCGCCGCCGTTCGGCGCGAGGCTGATGTTCTTGCGTTTCGGATCGGCGAGCGCCGGATCGAGCAGCGCTTCCTCGCCGCCTTCGATCGCAAAGCGCAGGTGCGGGAAATACAGCACCTTGCCTTCCTCGACCGCGGCCAGCAGTTGCTCGCGCGGCGCCGACAGGTTGTGTCCGCTCCAGTCGGCGGACGGGACTTCGATGATCTGGGATTCGCTCATGATCGGTTCGCGTAATTGACAGGCGTTACAGGAGACCGAAGCCCGCGAGCGCCGACTTCACCTGCGCGATCGACGGGGGTTGCCCCGCCGTGCCGAGATTGACGACGTTCGGCGACCAGTAGCCGCCGGTTCGCCAGGCCGTCGCGAAATTGTACAGTTCGACTGTCGGACGCTTCAGCGCGGCCGCGATGTGAACCAGACCTGTATCAACCCCGACGGTCGCGGCCGCGCCGTCGATCAACCCGACCACGGCCGGCAGCGACAGCTTCGGCGGCACGATCGCCGCCGCGCCGAACTCCTTCGCGAGCCGCTCGCTCGTCGCGCGCTCCGCGTCGTTGCCCCACGGCAGCACGAGCGACGCGCCGCGCCGCACGAGCGCCTGGCCGAGCTCGATCCACGCGGCGTCCGGCCACTGCTTGTCGGCGCGCGACGTCGCATGGACGAACATCACGTACGGCACCGGCAGGTTCAGGCCGAGCGCGGCCACCGCGAGCGCCGCCGCACGCGTGTCGAGGCCGAAGTCGACCGGATCGGCCGGCGTCGGCACCGGGTCGCCCAGCGCGGCCGCGACGAGTTGCCGCGAGCGCTCGACGACGTGCGTGCGCGGCGCGATCGGCACACGCTTGCGGTAGAAGAAGCGCACGGGCCATTCGTAGCCGGCGCCGTCGGTGCGGTTGCCGAGCCCGACGAGCGGGCCGCGCGCCCAGCTCGCGACCCAGGCCGTCTTGATCAGGCCCTGGCAGTCGATCACGAGGTCGTACTGCTCGGCCGCGAGGCGCCGGCGGAATGCGCGGATCTCGCGCCACGTGGCGCCCGAGAACGGCTTCTTGCGCCAGCGGCGCAGCGAGAACGGCAGCACCTCGCGCACGCCGTCGACGAGCCGCACGAGGTCGACGAAGCTTTCCTCGACGAGCCAGTCGATCTGCGCATCGGGGTGGCGGCGCCGGATATCGGCGATCACCGGCATGTTGTGCACGACGTCGCCCAGCGACGACACGCGCACGATCAGGATCTTTTGCACGCTGAAAAAACGCCGGCTGGCAGCCGGCGACAGACATAAAGGAGCGATTTTATCTCGCCCGGGGGAGCAGACAGACAAAAAGCGGCCGCACGCTGTGGCGTGCGCCGCTTTTCGGGGATGGCGCGACCGATGAATCGGTCGTCGTACCGTTGGCGGCCCACAGGCCGCCGACACTCAGAACGGCAGCTTGACGTCCGGCTTCGCGGCCGTCAGCACGCGGCGGAAGTCCTCCTGGATGCGCTTGAGCCCTTCCTGCGTCTCCGACTCGAAACGCATCACGACGACCGGCGTCGTGTTCGACGAACGCGCGAGGCCGAAGCCGTCCGGGTACTCGACGCGCAGGCCGTCGATCGTCACGACTTCCTCGGCGCCGTCGAACTTCGCCTCTTTCTGCAGCTTGTCGATCAGGCGGAAGTTCTCGCCCTCTTCGAGCCACAGCTGCAATTCGGGCGTGCTCATCGCGTCCGGCAGACCGTTGAGCAGCGCGCTCGGATCGGCCGTCTTCGCGAGGATCTCGAGCAGGCGCGCGCCCGTGTAGAGGCCGTCGTCGAAGCCGTACCAGCGATCCTTGAAGAACACGTGGCCGCTCATTTCGCCGGCGAGCGGCGCACCCGTCTCGCGCAGCTTCGCCTTCACGAGCGAGTGGCCCGTCTTCCACATCAGCGGCTCGCCGCCCTTCGACTTCACCCACTGCGCGAGGTGGCGCGTGCACTTCACGTCGTAGATGATCTGCGCGCCCGGGTTGCGCGACAGCACTTCTTCCGCGAACAGCATCAGCTGGCGGTCCGGATAGATGATCTGGCCGTCCTTCGTGACGACGCCGAGGCGGTCGCCGTCGCCGTCGAACGCAAAGCCGAGCTCGGCATCGGTGTCCTTCAGCGCCTGGATCACGTCCTGCAGGTTTTCCGGGTGTGCGGGATCGGGGTGGTGGTTCGGGAACGTGCCGTCGATGTCGGTGAAGCGCTCGACGAGTTCGCAGCCGAGCGCCTTGAACAGGCGCGTCGCGAGCGGGCCCGCGACGCCGTTGCCGGCGTCGACGACGAGCTTCAGCGGCCGCGCGAGCTTCACGTCGCCGACGATGCGCGCGATGTACTGATCGGCGACGTCGACCTGCTCGTAGCTGCCGCTGCCCGTCTCGAAGCGCTCGTCGACGATGCGGCGGTACAGCGCCTGGATCTGCTCGCCGTAGATCGCGGCGCCGCGCAGCACCATCTTGAAGCCGTTGTAGTCGGGCGGGTTGTGGCTGCCCGTGACGACGATGCACGAATCGACGCGGCGCTCGCCGCCCTTCAGCGCAAGCGGCACGCTCGCCGCGAAATAACCGACCGGCGTGGGCACCATGCCGACGTCGACGACGTCGACGCCCGCCGCACGCAGGCCGTCGGCGAGCGCGCCGACGAGTTCGGGCCCGGACAGGCGGCCGTCGCGCGCGACGACGACTGCGTCGCCGCCCTGGGCGCGCACTTCGCTGCCGAATGCCCGGCCGATCCCGCGCGCCGTGTCGACGTCGAGCGTCTTGCCGACCACGCCACGAATGTCATATGCCTTGAAGATGGATTGGGAGATCATCGATTCTCTTCTCTCTCGGTTGCGTGCATGGAAAATTGTCTGGCCGCGTCTCGCCGGTGCCGCGCATGATACATGCGGGCCCGGCGAAACAAGGAACGGAACGGCTGGAGCGGCCCCGATCCCACTTATAATCGCGGGTTTTGATGACGCGCATGTCGCCCATTTTAATGCCTAGCCGACCCGCCGCCGCCAACCCGCAGCCTCCGGGCGCCCCGCCGGCCGCCCCGCGTACATGCGGCCGCCGCGCATGCTGAAGCGCTTCGGCAACCCGGATGTCGCGAAGGCCGTCGCGAACCTCGTCTGGCTGGGGCTCGAACGGCTCACGCAGATCGGCGTCGCGATCGCGATCAGCGGTCTTCTGGCCCGTTATTTCGGGCCGGATGTGTTCGGCAAATGGCAGTATGCGAATACGCTCCTCCTGGTACTGGCGCCGCTCACCTGGGTGTGCGGCGCGGAAATCCTCGTTCCGACCATCGTCCAGCGCCCGCCTGCCCAGCTCGGCGCGGTGCTCGGCAGCGCGTTCGTGCTGCGCATCGCCGTCTCGGCCGCCGCGCTCGTCGCGACCTGGATCGCGATCGCCGCGGGCGCCTTCGATCCGCTGGTCGGCGCGATGCTCGCCGGCCTGGCCGTCACGATGGTGTTCCGCGAGCCGTTCGTCGGCGTGATCAACGCGTGGCTGCAGAGCATGACCTACAGCAAGCCGCAGCTCGTCACCAGCATGATCACCGCGCTGGCGAAGGCGCTGCTCGTCTGGCTGCTGGTCCGCGCGGCCGCCGGCCCCGCGCGCTTCGGGTGGCTGTGGGCGCTCGAGGCCGCCGCGATCGGCTTCGCGCTGCTGCTCTACTACCGGCATCGTAACGACGGCGCGCTCGGCTGGACGTTCGATAAACCGCTGTTCAGGCACTTTGCGACGGCCGGCACCGTGTTCTGGCTCGGCCTCATCTGCATGTACCTGTTCCTGAAGCTCGACCGCCTGATGCTCGAGCGCCACGTGTCGTTCGCCGATCTCGGCCGCTACTCGGCCGCGCAGCAGCTCAACGAGAACTGGATCACGCTCGCGCTGATGCTCGCGCAGACCATCGCGCCCGCATTCGTCTACCGCGTGCAGGACGTCGCGCGGCTGCGCCGCAACATCGTCCGGCTGATCGCGATGACGGCCTGCCTGATGACGGCCGGCGCGCTCGTGCTCGACGCGGCCGCCCCGCTGATCGTCGGCAAGGTGTTCGGCCGCGGCTACGAAGCATCGGTCGACATCTTCCGCTGGGCCGTCTGGCTGTCCGTGCCGGCCGGCATCGAGGCGATAGGCAATCTTATCGTTCTCAAATATCAAGCAAAATTCGTATTACTGTCGAAATGGCTGCTCGCGCTCGCGATCGCCGCACTCGTCAACCTGTTCGCGATCCCGCGGCTCGGCCTGTACGGCGCGCTCGTCGGGCTGGCCGCCGGCTACCTGGCCGCGGCCGCCGTCAATTTTTATTACATCCGTTTCAAGCTGCAAACATGACGTCATCCGATTGCCCGCCCCCGCTCGACGACGTGGCCGTGCTGATGCCGGCCTACAACGGGCACGACGACGTCGTCCGGACCCTCGCGTCGTTTCGCGAGGACGCGCCCGTGCACGTGCTGATCGTCGACGACGGCAGCACGCCGCCGATCGTCGCGCCCGACCTGCCCGGCCTCGCGATCGAGGTGCTGCGCATGCCGCGCAACGGCGGCATCGAGCGCGCGCTCGCGGCCGGCATCGACGCGCTCGCGGCGCGCGGCTTTCGTTATGCGGCGCGCATCGACGCCGGCGATCTCGCCGCGCCGCAGCGCCTCGCGAAGGAGCGTGCGTATCTCGGCGCCCAGCCGCGCGTGGCCTGCGTCGGCATGTGGACGCAGGTCGTATCGCGCGCCGGCGAGCCGCGCTTCATGCTGACGCCGCCCGCCGATCCGCGCACGCTGCGCCGCACGCGCTTCCTGCGCTCGCCGCTCGTGCATCCGTCGGTGATGCTGCGCATCGACGCCGTGCTGGAAGTCGGCAACTATCGCGCGAAATACCGCGCGGCCGAGGATCTCGATCTTTTTTTACGGTTAATGCAACGCTACGATTGCGCGAACCTGCCGGAACTCGGCCTTTATTACGAACTCAACGAGGGCGGGATCAGCGCGACCAAGCGCCGGCGCCAGCTGGTGTCGACGCTGTCGCTGCTGCTGCGCCACTTCAACGCGCTGAACCCGTACGACTGGGCCGGCCTCGCCAAGAACCTGCTGCATTTCGTGACGCCGTACCGCACGCTGCAGCGGATCAAGCAGACGCTGTTCGCCGCGCGGCCGTCCGCTTGAGCGCGGATCCGGCCCCTTCGGCATTTTCGACGCTTTATTTTTTTCTTTTTTCATGTCCGCCACCTCCCCGCTGCGCATCGCGCTCGTCTGCAACACGGCCTGGGCGATCTACACGTACCGCCACGGTTTGATCCGTGCGCTCGTCGCGCGCGGCGCCGAGGTGATCGTGATCGCGCCGCACGACCGCACGGTGCCGCTGCTCGAGCAGATGGGCTGCCGCTACGTGGCGCTCGCGGTCGCGTCGAAAGGCACGAGCCCGCGCGAGGATCTCGGCACGCTCGCCGCGCTGGTGCGTCACTACCGCGCACTGAAGCCCGATCTCGTGTTCCATTACACGATCAAGCCGAACATCTACGGCTCGATCGCCGCATGGCTCGCGCGCGTGCCGTCGATCGCGGTGACGACGGGGCTCGGTTATGTCTTCATCCAGAAAAGCCGCGCGGCCAGCGTCGCGAAACGCCTGTACCGCTTCGCGTTCCGCTTCCCGCGTGAAGTCTGGTTCCTGAACCGCGACGATCTCGCAACGTTCACCGACGAGCAACTGCTCGCGCATCCCGACCGCGCGCGGCTGCTGCACGGCGAAGGCGTCGACCTCGAACAGTTCGCGCCCGTGCCGCTGCCCGCCGGCGACGCGCCCGTCTTCATCCTGATCGGCCGGCTGCTGTGGGACAAGGGCGTGCGCGAATACGTCGAGGCCGCGCGCATCGTGCGGGCCCGCTACCCGAACGCGCGCTTCCAGTTGCTCGGGCCGCTCGGCGTCGACAATCCGAGCGCGATCGGCCGCGCGGATGTCGACGCGTGGGTCGGCGAAGGCATCGTCGAGTATCTCGGCGAAGCGCACGACGTGCGCCCGCATATCGCGGCCGCCGACTGCGTCGTGCTGCCGTCGTACCGCGAAGGCGTGCCGCGCACGCTGATGGAAGCCTCGGCGATGGGCCGCCCGATCGTCGCGACCGACGTGCCGGGCTGCCGCGACGTCGTCGCCGACGGCGAAACGGGTTTCCTGTGCCGCGTGCGCGACAGCGCGAGCCTCGCGGAGCAACTGCTCCGCATGATCGACCTCGGAACGGCCGGACGCGACGCGATGGGCGCGCGCGGCCGGCAGAAGGTCACCGCGGAATTCGACGAGCAGCAGGTCGTCGAACGTTACCGGCAGACCATTCATTCGTTGACAGGCATCACCCTCTGAAGGAGCGCATCAGCATGACCGCTAAAGGCACCATCCTCGTTACCGGCGGTGCGGGCTACATCGGCTCGCACACGGCCGTCGAGCTGCTCGACAACGGCTACGATGTCGTGATCGTCGACAACCTCGTCAACAGCAAGGCCGAGTCCGTGCGGCGCATCGAGCAGATCACGGGCAGGACGCCCGCGTTCCACCAGGTCGACGTGTGCGACGAAGCCGCGCTCGCGAAGGTGTTCGACGAGCACCCGATCACCGGCACGATCCATTTCGCGGCGCTCAAGGCCGTCGGCGAATCGGTCGCGAAACCGCTCGAGTATTACCAGAACAACATCGGCGGCCTGCTCGCCGTGCTCAAGGTCATGCGCGAGCGCAACGTCAGGCAGTTCGTGTTCAGCTCGTCGGCAACCGTGTACGGCGTGCCCGAGCGCTCGCCGATCGACGAGTCGTTCCCGTTGTCGGCGACGAACCCGTACGGCCAGTCGAAGCTGATCGCCGAGCAGATCCTGCGCGATCTCGAGGTGTCCGACCCGTCGTGGCGCATCGCGACGCTGCGCTACTTCAACCCGGTCGGCGCGCATGCGAGCGGGCTGATCGGCGAGGATCCGGCCGGCATCCCGAACAACCTGATGCCGTATGTCGCGCAGGTCGCCGTCGGCAAGCTGGAGAAGCTGCGCGTGTTCGGCTCCGACTACCCGACGCCGGACGGCACGGGCGTGCGCGACTACATCCACGTCGTCGATCTCGCGAAGGGGCACATCGCCGCGCTCGACGCGCTGGCGAAGCGCGACGCGAGCTTCGTCGTGAACCTCGGCACGGGCCAGGGCTACAGCGTGCTGGAAGTCGTGCGCGCGTTCGAGAAGGCATCGGGCCGCCCCGTGCCGTACGAGCTCGTCGCGCGCCGCCCGGGCGACATCGCCGAGTGCTACGCGAACCCGCAGGCCGCGGCCGACATCATCGGCTGGCGCGCGACGCTCGGCATTGAAGAAATGTGTGCCGACCACTGGCGATGGCAGGAGGGCAACCCGCGCGGTTTTGTATAATCCGCTGTCCATTTTTCGAGCGATCCCATGCTCAGCTTCGCGTCCGGCTTCATCGTCTCCCTGCTCGTCACGCTGTTCATCGTGCGCTACGCGCACCTTCACGAGAAATTCTCGGTCGACAGCGATCTGGCCGGCGTGCAGAAATTCCACGTGCGGCCCGTGCCGCGCGTTGGGGGCATCGGGATCCTCGCCGGGGTCGTCATTGCCGCGCTGGTGCTGTCCCGGCACTACCCGACGATCTCCGGCAGCATTCTCGGGATCGTTGCATGCGGGATGCCCGCTTTCCTGTCGGGGCTCGTCGAGGACCTGACCAAGCGCGTGTCGCCGCGCGCGCGGCTGCTGTGCACGATGGGCGCGGCCGCGCTCGCGTTCTGGCTGCTGGACATCCACGTCACGCGCATCAGCGTGCCACCGCTTGATTTTCTGCTCCGCTACGTTGCGATTTCCGCGTTCGTGACCGTGCTCGCGGTCGCGGCGCTCGCCAATGCGATCAACATCATCGACGGCTTCAACGGGCTCGCGTCGATGGTCAGCTTCATGATGTTCGCGTCGCTCGCGTATGTTGCGTTCCATGTCGGCGACCCGGTCGTCATGTCCGCGTCGATCATCATGATGGGGGCCGTGCTCGGGTTCTTTCTGTGGAATTTTCCGGCGGGGCTGATCTTTCTCGGTGACGGCGGCGCGTATTTCATCGGGTTCATGCTCGCGGAGCTCGCGATCATGCTGGTGATGCGCAATCGCGAAGTGTCAGCTTGGTATCCGGTGCTGCTTTTTATGTACCCGATCTTCGAGACGTGCTTCTCGATCTACCGGAAGAAATTCATTCGCGGGATGTCGCCGGGGATTCCGGACGGCGTGCACCTGCATATGCTCGTGTACAAGCGGTTGATGCGGTGGGCGGTGGGGACCAAGCACGCGCATGATCTGACGCGGCGGAATTCGTTGACGTCCCCGTACCTTTGGCTGCTGTGCCTCGTCGCGGTGATTCCCGCGACGCTGTTCTGGCGGCATACCGTGCATCTGTTCGTGTTCGTTGTGTTGTTCGCGCTGACGTATGTGTGGCTTTATCTCAGCATCGTGCGGTTCAGGGCGCCGAGGTGGATGGTAGTGAGGAAGGAGAAGCGCGGGCATTGACGGGAACTGGCGGCTACGATTTTTCGTCGACCAGTGCATTGTGCGCCCGGTTCTGCGCACGCCCTCCGATGGCGGCAAGCCGCTATCGCCGACGAAGGGCGTAAAGGCGCTGACGGGAATCGACGCGGAAACCCTAGCTTCCCGTGGTATTGGTGCTCCAGTGCGGCACCTGCGCATAGATTACAACGTTGCCGTCGTCCTGAACGTAAGTGGCTGCCCCCGGATTTCCACTGGTGTTGGAATACCAGAGCGGTGTGTGCGTCGAACTGTAGACCACCAGATTGCCATCCGTCTGCATCGTGGCATAGGCGCCCGCATGACCGAAAGTACCGGAATTCCATTGCGGAACGCCTTGGCGAAGCAGCACCAGATTACCGTCGCCCTGCATGACCAAAACATTCGCGCCGTTGCCTGACGTAAAATTTTGACCGTTGCTGATCGTGACACCACCATTCCAGACCGCAGGTAAGCGCTCGACACGTACCGTCTGTTCATGAGGGCGCGGCACCGGCAATCTGATTCCCATCAGATGTAATGGGAATCAGATTGATGAAG